>CAYWQC010000084.1:0-5418 GCA_964460405.1 uncultured Staphylococcaceae bacterium
TTGCTTGACGTATATCATTAAGGGCTCTAGCAGCAATTAAGATTGTTTCCATAATGTATCCCCTTTAGTGTTATTTTAACACTAACTAAAAACAATGCAAAAAATGACTAGTGAAGGTGATCGTCATCATCATGATGATGATGGTGGTGGTGACCCTCATGGTCATCTTCCAATTGGTGTCCGCTTTCGCGGGCACGATCTTCAAACTCATCAAAAATATCACCCGTATATGGCTCGATATCATCTTCTTGCTCACGGCCATCATCAACAACAAAGGGTGGATAATCTTTATTCTCTAACGTGTAAAATTGTGTGTCCTCAATATAATTAAAAAACAAGCGTATATTCACCACTTCTTCTGTGAAATATGAAATAAGGGCATGGGCAAGTTCTTTTTCAATCGGGCGATATTTTGGACTAATCAATACTTCAATAATGCCTTGCCAACTTGTTTGCTCGACACCATCATGATAAATATATTCATCAGGAGCAATGACAATAAATTCATCAGCGATATCGAAACGTTGTTTAACTAACGGGATGTATTTTTTTGAATAGGCGCTTGTCACATAAGGATCAACGCCAAAGCATTTAATAATAATCATTTGTTATACCTCTATTTGATTATATCAAATATCATATGGGTCAATGTTAATTTTTACTCGGAATGACGAATTTTCAATAATGGGTCTTAAAATCGTAATCAGTTTTGGCTTGATACGAAAATAATTTGTGTGCTTGACCATTAAGTGTCTTTCATGCATATTTTTTATCACCTGAAAGTATGGAATAGAGGGACCTAAGACAATGACATCTTCTCCCAAACCTTCCACCAAAGTATCTTTTAAGGTGGCAACTGTATCATCTAGTTTTTCTTCATCATGACTCGACAAAGAGATTTGAATAAGATACATATATGGCGGCATTTTAGCTAGACGCCTATACTGCATTTCACTTTGATAAAAAGCCTGATAATCTTGGCGACTAGCATCGATGATGGCATAATGCTGAGGCATTGTTGTTTGGATAATGGCTCGACCACTCAGTTGAGCTCTACCTGATCGTCCAACGGCTTGCATAATGAGTTGAAAGGTCGATTCTGAAGCACGAAAACTTGGCATAGCCAGACCAGCATCAGCATTTATCACACCAACAAGGGTCACATGTGGGAAATCATGTCCTTTTGCAATCATCTGTGTCCCAATTAAAATATCCGCTTCTTGCGAGGCAAATTGGCCAAGCACACGTGTCATATTTACCTTTGATCGTGCGACATCACTATCAAGGCGGACAATGCGAGCATGGGGAAATAGTTTATGGACTTGTTCAACTGCCCGTTGCGTTCCAAAACCACTCGTACGTAAATATTGCGAGTCACAATCAGGACAAGATTTAATCATATTTGACTCAAAACCACAATGATGACAGCGTAGTTTTTCAACATCACGATGGTAGGTGAGACTAATCCCACATTCAGGACAGCGTGCTACAAAACCACAATGGCGGCAAGCAACATAACTTGCAAAGCCACGACGATTAACAAGTAAAATAATTTGTTGTTTTTTACGGAGTGTTTCTTCAATTGCTTGGATAAGAATATGAGAAAAGTAAACAGATTTCTTCGAAACATTTTTACTATCTAACATATTAATAATCTGCGTTAATGGGAGGGGTTGTTGATTAACACGTCTGGTTAATTTAACATGACCGTAAATGCCTTTTTGTGCGCGTGATCGTGTTTCAAGGCTGGGTGTTGCACTGCCAAGCACAATCGTGGAACCATACGTTTTAGCGCGCATTTCAGCAATCGCAAGCGCATGATAAAAAGGTGGTGTCTCTTGTTTATATGTCGCACTTTGTTCTTCATCAATCACAATTAGACCAATATGAGTAAGTGGTACGAAAATTGCACTTCTAGCTCCTACAACCACTCTCACCTCTCCACTGGCAATACGTCGATACTCATCGTATTTTTCAGCGGGTGTAAGTTCACTATGAAATAGCGCCACCTTAGTATCAAAGCGTGCCATAAAATACCTGATCATCATCGGCGTTAAGGCGATTTCAGGAACGAGCATCAAAACATTCTTCCCTGCTGCGATGTATTTTTCTGCAAGCTTGAGATACACTTCAGTTTTACCGCTTCCTGTCACACCTTCAAGAAGATAGGTGGTGTGATCTCCATGATAAATGGCCTGAACAGCATTTTGTTGCTCGGTTGTTAATTGTGGGGCCTTTTCAAGCGGGGTATCCGGTAATTTGAGGCGGTGCTTTTCCACATCAATAAAAGTGACAAGTCCTAGTTGATTAAGCCGTTGGCATATGCTAGGACTCACGGTTGTTTTTTTAACAGAACCGGCTTTTTTAATTTCAAGATAAAGTTGTGTTTGTCTATCTGTCATTTTTGAAAAATCAGGTTCGATTTCCGTGATTTTCACATAGCGATCATATGCGACCTTAGCTTTATTTAATGATGATTTATTAGGACGTAAAGATGGTGGCAACATTGCATGCAAAACACTAATCTTTGGTGCGTAATAATAAGCACTTACCTGATTTGATAGCTCAACAAGTTCGTCATTCAAAATTGGTGTTTTATCTAATAATTCATCAATATATTTTATTTCATAACCCAGTGATTGACTGAGTTGATCAAGTGATTGGTCGGTGGCTGTCACTTTTAAAACATAACCGACTAATTTTTGTCGATTAAAGGAGACAAGCACACGAATACCAACAGTTGGAATTCCTTTATCGACGGCATATGTAAATGGGCGGTTTAAGTTGAGTAGTGCATGTTGGACTAGTACTTCGACCAAATACAAGGCAATCACCTACTCCGTTGTCATGCGGCTAAGAATAATAGCCTTAATTTCGTCAGCGGCACGGTCAAGATCATCGTTTATCACACGGTAATCATATTCAAGGCTGCGTTCTAGCTCCATTTTAGCGCGTTCGAGTCGTTGTTGAATCTTTGCTTCGCTCTCAGTTTTACGTCCACGAATACGATGTTCAAGTTCGTCAATACTCGGTGGAAGAATAAAAATTGAAAAGGCATCTTTGCCACGCATTTTATCCATCACTTGCTTAGCGCCATTGACTTCAATTTCCACAAAAACATTTTTGCCTTCTAATCGAAGTTTTTCAATGTAAGATTTGGGTGTACCATAGTAATTGTCAACAAACTTAGCATATTCAAGAAGATCGCCACTAGCAACATGCTTTTCAAATGTTTGTTGGTCGACAAACAGATAATCTTTGCCATGGACTTCTTGCCCTCGAGGAGCTCTTGTTGTCATCGAAATGGAGTAAACAAGATTTAGACGAGGATCATCAATAATTTTCTCACGAAGCGCACCCTTACCAACACCGGAAGGACCGCTCATCACAATTAATAAACCTTTTTTCATATATTTCACCAAATTTCTAATTATGTATTTAAAGATTATCACTATTATACATATAAATGATTGCTTTTTTAAGGTAAAATAATAACGATATGAAAAAGTTTAATTATTCAGAACTACTGACAATCGCTGGTGTTATCAAACAAGAATGCCTTGGTCTTTTCCTACAACGTGCTTATTCACTTAGTCAGCGTGATTTTTATTTTTCTCTGTCACGTAAATATTATGGCCTTTTCATCTCTTTAAATAATCAAACGCCATTTATTGATGTCACAAACACGTCACTTTTGCTTAGCAAAATAAAAATTGAAAGTCATCTCAATACAATTATTCAACATCATCTCGATAAAGCAAAACTTATCGATGTCGACGTGGTGGAGGGACAGAAAATCATCGTTTTGACCTTTGAAAAGCATTATGAAAACTTTAGACAACACCAATATAAGGTTTATATAGAACTTGTTGTTGCTCATCCTAATCTTATTATCGTCGATGAAACAGGTCATATCGTCAGTGTCTATCGACCAAGCAAAGATTTTAGTGGTGCACGCATCCTTCGAATTGGACAACCATACGTACTGCCCAAGATGATTAAACCCTTTCAGCAACAAGAGTCGAACTTAGTTGCGGGTGATATGAGTCGTGCGTATCTTCGTTCTCAAAAAGAAGCCATTAAAAAAGCAAATCACAAGGATTTATACCATTATCTCAAATCAAGCATCAAACGACTGAAACTCAAAAAAGCGAAGATTGAACGCGAGTTGGCAGCGTTAGTGGACACAAAGTCAGCGATGTTATATGGACAACTATTATTAACCTATCAACCAGATATCAAGACTACTCCCATTCATCTTGATGAAGTGAATATTGAAGTTGACCCAGGAGAAACGGCAATTACAAACGCTAATATGTGGTTTGCAATTGGCAAAAAAGCAAAGCAGACCCGGGAAAACAAGTTGGCACAATTGACGCTTATTGATGAAGAACTGACGTACTTAAATAATATCGTTGACTTACTACCAAATTATACTGAAGACGAACTTGTTGAAATAGAGATCGAACTAGGTATAGGCGTCAAACAATACAAACAAAAAAACCAAGCGCCCTCATTTAAGCCCTATTACGTAATCTTTGATGGCGTCAAAATCGGGTTTGGTCGTAATAATTTACAAAATGATTATCTAACCTTCAAAGCCGCTCATAAAAATCATACATTCATGCATATTCAAGGTCAGCCTGGACCTCACTTGGTCATTTTTCATGAACACCCACATCATTCTATAATTGAGTTCGCGGCAAAGCTCGGATTACATCTATCTAAAGTACCAAGTGCTTCTTTTAGTATCGCCTTACGTAAAAACATCAAAAAAGGAAACTTCCCCGGAAGTGTCATTCTTGATAAGACCTCAAGTATTTATGTTAATGAAGATATTTCTTTAATTAGCGATTATTTAGACAATATTAAACGTTTCTAATCATTAAGGCCTAATGGGTCAACTTTGATCACTTCATGGCTGCTCAACCCAAAAAAGTCTTGTTGTCGTAATACTTCAAAAGCCACTACTGCAACACTATTGGCTAGATTTAAACTCCGGGCATTGGCCACCATGGGTATTCTTAATAACTTATTCTTGTTCGCCTTTAACAAGTCATGAGGAATTCCCGTATCCTCGCTACCAAACATCAGAAAATAATCATGACTAACTAGTGAAAAATCAAAGTGACTATAGCTCCTATTTGCATAACGCGTCACATAGTATATGTCCGCATGTGGATAGCGTTGATTGAATGATTCTAGTCGTTCATAATAATCAAAGGGAAGACGACTAATGTAATCCATCCCTGCACGTTTAAGACTCTTCTCATCAAGTTTATAAGGGAGGGGACCGATAATATGGAGTTTAGCGTTAATCGCCATGGCAGTTCGCATGATGTTTCCCGTATTTGCAGGAATGAGGGGACGATATAAAACAATATGTAACATCTCTAGTCTCCTTTCTCTTAATTATTT
>CAYWQC010000085.1:0-5292 GCA_964460405.1 uncultured Staphylococcaceae bacterium
ACTTTCACTATCTTTGTATCCACCTAATAAGTTATAGTTTCTTAAAGCGTCAACATAGTTTTTTTCTTCTTCATCTTGGCGAGCTTTGTTATACACTTCCTCAGCATCAAGTTCTAAAAGTTTTAGTTTTTTTTCAACTTCTTTATTAATTTTTTCTCGGCCCTTTTTAAAACTCGCAATGTCATCAACCTGTTCAACGTATTTTATTTGCTTGAGTAAGTCTTTAGCTTCTTCAAGATACTTGTCAAGACTAGAAGTGGCAATTTTAGGAGCGCGTTTATTATATTCTTCAATTACACTAGCAAGCGTTTCAACAATTTCATCTTTATGACGTTGAAGATAATTATTACTCATTTTAAAAGTAATAAATAATTGATTGAATTCCTCAAAGTTATCACCATGAAGTTCAAGAAGTTTATCAATCAGAAGGTTTTGATATTCAATTTTCTTTTTTATCGCTGTCAAGCGAGCGATAACATCAAGTTTCCATACCTTGGCTTCATTACCATTACTTAACTTTAAGTTATTAATTACAATGTCCATCTCCGGGATGCTTACTAGATCACTAATACTAACAAACTCATTCCAATCATAATTATTAGTAATGAGGGAAAGATAGTTTTCGCCAGCGGAAACACTGGTGATTAGTGAAAGATCATCTTGTTTATATGTTTTTTTGTCAGCGCTATAATTAAACCCAATTCCGGGGTCAATAACATCAACGCTTCTTTCACAAAAGGGACATTCGACAAGACCAAAATGATCTTTTTCAACGAGCAGTTTTTCGTGGCAGTTTGAACATATCTTCTCGAGCAATTGTACTTGTTTGTCTTCCATATTAAGTTCCTTTCATCTACTAGTAGACTATTTATACTCTTTACTTTTTAGATGCTTAAAATCAACCGTACGACAATCTTAGTGTTTGTTAAATTGCTGATATTGTGACCAATAATGGTTTTATTCTAGTTTTAGTATAATACTAAAAGTGCATCAATAATAAGCAAGAAGATAAAAAAGACCCTAATAAATTCCATTAGGGTCAATATATTTTAGACGCTGACAACTGCTTTAATTGCGGGATGATGTTGGTAGTCGACTAATTCAATATCTTCATAACGAAGATCAACAATCGAAGATACTTTGCGCTTGATTACGACTTTAGATAGTGGAAGCGGTTTACGACTTAATTGCTCTTTGATCTGCTCAAAGTGATTGGTGTAAATATGGGCATCACCAATGCTCATGACAAATTCACCAACCCGCTTACCAGTCGCGTGGGCCATCATATGGAGAAGCAGCGCGTAGCTTGCAATATTGAAGGGGACACCAAGGAAGATATCCGCACTTCGTTGATAGAGTTGGAGTGATATTGTTGATTCATCGGGTGAGACATAAAATTGCATCAACAAGTGACAGGGAGGGAGGAGCATATCCTTAATCTTTGGTGGGTTCCAAGCTGATATTAATAATCTTCTTGAATGAGGATTATTTTTGATTTCATTTTCAATCGTTAGTAATTGGTCAACGCCATTAAAATTCCGCCACTGTGCCCCATAGACGGGTCCTAGATCGCCATGCCGAGCGGCAAAATCTTCGTCACTTGCTATTTTTTCAATAAAGGCCTGCATGTCTTCACCCTGATAATCGGGGGAAGATTTATATTTTTCATAAGGCCATTCATTCCATATTCTAATCTTTTGTTGGACGAGTGGGCGAATGTTAGTGGCCCCCGATATAAACCATAATAATTCACCTAACACCGAATGGAAATGCACCTTTTTGGTTGTTAAAAGGGGAAATCCTTTACTTAAATCAAAGCGCATTTGATAACCAAAATAAGAAAGAGTACCTGTGCCTGTTCGATCACTTTTAAGGCTGCCGTTACTTAAAACATCACGGCATAATTTTAAATATGTTTCCATCGCTACCTCACTAACTTTTTATATAATTTAACATGTCTAGTCTTATCATACGTTGTTTACCGAATTTTGAAAGAGCTTTTTATTATCTTTTAAAATAAAGTGATGATGCTATAGTAATAAAAATATTTTGATAACTAGTGTCGATTAAAAAAGTTTGACCTTGACAGTATTTGTCTATTTTATGAAGACTTTTGGTCGTTGTTTACCTATTAAATACTTAAAAACTACTTTTGATTTTTTTCTTATCCTTTTGTTTGAAACTCGGTGTTTTAGGGTGCTATATTGAAAGAGATTTAGGGCAAAAAACATTATATTCTGACAATAAATAATTCGGTAAAGAGGTGACTATGAATAATTTTACAACAATCACTAAACGTGATGGATCAACCGCGACGTTTAAGAAAGAAAAAATAACCCAAGCAATTTTTAAAGCTGGTCAAGCGATGGAAGAATTTGGCCTCGTGGAGGCTGAGCGTCTTGCGCAGAAGGTCATTAACAAAATAAAAGGGCTCGATGAAAATGTCTTGCTCAATGTCGAAATGATTCAAGACTTAGTCGAAGAGGTCCTACTTGAGTCTAAATATAAAAAGACCGCAAAAGCGTATATTTTATATCGTGAGAAACATGCAAAATCACGGAGTCGTGATCTATTTAAACCTCGGCTTAATCTTAAACCTTATGAATACCCTGAACTTATCGAATATGTTGATGCTATTCGCCATTCATACTGGATTCACACCGAATTCAACTATACGAGTGATATTCAAGATTTTAAAATTCATGTCACACACGCTGAACGAGAAGTAATTAGAAAAGCGATGCTAGCAATTGCCCAAATCGAAGTATCAGTTAAAACATTTTGGGGTGATATTTTTAAACACTTACCCAAACCAGAAATTGGCTCGGTTGGTTATACGTTTGCCGAAAGTGAAGTCCGCCACCACGACGCCTATTCTCACCTTTTAGAAATACTAGGATTAAACACTGAATTTGAACATATTCGTGAGATTCCTTGTGTGATGAAAAGAATCCAATATTTAGACAAAACAAACGCCGCCGCTAAAGGACAAAATGACCGAGATTATGCACTTGCTGTACTTCTTTTCTCCCTTTTCATTGAACACGTCTCACTATTTTCACAATTTCTAATCATTATGTCATTTAATAAATACCGTAATCAATTTAAGGGTATTTCTAATGCGATTGAAGCAACTTCCAAAGAAGAACAAATTCATGGTTTATTTGGGATTGATCTTATTAACATAATGCGAGAAGAACACCCGGAATGGTTTGATGAAGATTTAAGTGCCACTATCATCCAAGCATGTAAAGAATCTTATGAAGCAGAAGAAGAAATTATCGAATGGATATATGCGGATGGTGATTTAGATTTTCTCCCGCAAAATGTTGTCAAGGAATTTGTTAAAAACCGCTTAAATAATTCCTTAGTTAGTGTTGGCGAAGAAAAACTATTTGTAGTTGATCAAAAGATGGTTGAACTCACTGATTGGTTTGATGATGAAGTCATCGCCACCAAACACGCTGATTTCTTTGTTAAACGTTCGATTAATTACAATAAAAGAAGTAAAAGTATCACTAGCGATGATCTTTTCTAGAAATGAGTAGCATATGAAATGGTTAAATGAACATAGTCGTCTTTTTCTATCCGGCGGATATTTATTAGAAGGCGTAACACCCGAGGAGCGCATCCGCTTTATTGCAAGCAAGGCTGAAGAAATTTTAGGAATCGATGGATTTGCCATTAAATTTTATCACTATATGGAAAAAGGCTTTTATTCACTCTCCTCACCAATTTGGGCCAACTTTGGGATTGATAAAGGCTTACCGATTAGCTGCTTTGGTGGACATGTTGAAGACAATATGTCTGGAATCCTTTATAGTGTCGCCGAAAGTGGAATGATGTCTAAATTTGGGGGAGGAACCTCTGGCTATTTTGGTGATATCCGTCCCCGGGGGGCAAGGATAAAAAATAATGGTCAATCTAGTGGCAGTGTACACTTTATGCAGTTATTTGAAACGATTATTGATGTTGTTTCGCAAGGAAATACTAGACGAGGCCATTATTCACCTTATCTTCCAATCGACCACAAAGATATTGAAGAATTTTTAGAAATTGGCACTGAAGGTAATCCCATTCAAAATCTTACTCATGGGGTGACGGTGACTAATGATTGGATGCTAGCGATGATAAATGGTGATAGTGATAAGCGTAAAATTTGGGCCAAGGTAATTCAACGACGGGTCGAACTAGGTTATCCTTATATTGTCTTTATCGATACCGTTAATAATGGCACTGTTGATGTATATAAAGATAAAAACTTAAAAATTACCCATAGTAATTTATGTTCAGAAATCGCACTGCCAGATCATAAAAATTGGTCGTTTGTTTGTGATTTATCTTCAATGAACGTCCTCCACTACGACGAATGGAAAGATAGTGACGCGGTCGAGACAATGATATATTTTCTTGATGCGGTGATGAGTGATTTCATTAGCAAACTTGAAAATCTCAGGGACTCCGATAAAAGCGAAGACCAACAAGCCTTTCATTTTATGGAGCGAGCGTATAATTTTGCGTGCGAAAATCGTGCGTTAGGACTTGGTGTTTTAGGATGGCATTCCTACTTACAAAGTAAGATGATTCCCTTTGAAAGCCAAGCAGCCAAAAAATTAAACATTGAAATATTTAAAACTATTCGCGATAAATCATACAAGGCATCTAAAGAATTAGCTCATCTTTTAGGTGAACCAGAAGTATTAAAAGGGTATGGACGAAGAAACACAACACTTAATGCGGTGGCCCCTACAACTTCATCCTCATTTATTTTAGGGCAAGTGTCACAAAGTATCGAACCTATTTGGTCGAATTGTTATGTTAAAGACATTGCTAAAATTAAAGTTACATTTTATAACCCAGTTTTAAAGAAACTCCTTGCTAGTTATCAAAAAGATGACCGTGATACTTGGCAATCAATCCGTAATCACGATGGCAGTGTCCAACATCTAGACTTTCTTAGTCTAGAGGAAAAGGCGGTTTTTAAAACATTCGAGGAAATTGATGCCTATGAAATCATTGATCAAGCCGCATCACGCCAAGCCTTTATTGATCAGAGTCAGTCACTTAACTTAATGATTAATCCCGGAACATCCGCGAAAGAAATCAATAAACTTTATATTGCGGCATGGGAAAATGGCATCAAGTCCTTATACTATCAGCACTCAACTAACGCTGCGCAAAAGTTTAATCAAAACAAGCTTTGTGGGGCGGCCTGCGAAGCCTAAATATGAAGAGTTCTTCTAGAGGAGGGACTCTTTTTATATTCGCGGACTAAATTATTAATTTTTAAGT
>CAYWQC010000086.1:0-5139 GCA_964460405.1 uncultured Staphylococcaceae bacterium
TGAACCCGCAATGACGGTTTTGGAGACCGTTGCTATACCATTTAACTACGCCCCTATTCTTCATCAGTCTAAGTCACTAGCTAAAGGGGCTAGAACTGTTAGACCGATAGAGTTTATTTTAAAGGTTTTGCTACAAATAGGCAAGGTTTTATCGTTATATTGTCAATCTTTTTTAGTGATGTATATGGCTAAGTAGTATATATATTTAATAAAAGTTATCGTGACAATCTCATCATTATTCACTAAGCGATGAGTTTAACTAAAATGCTATTGTGATGAGCTTCATATCATGACATACACTTTATATTGGTGGAAAATACGTTAAGGGACATAGGGACGATAAGAAAGAGGAGCCAGAAATGGCTCCTCATTTAAACGTAGTTATTAATGACTTAAGCAGTGTAACGAGCGTTGAATGCTGTGTCAACAGCTTCATCAAATGCACCACGGTAGTCAACTGCTTTGATGGTTACATCGGCAGCAACTTCGTTAACAAGGTGATTTGATTCTGCATCGATTTCGAGTGCTTCAGCAATCGTTTTGCCGACCATGTAATCTGTGATTTTATTGGCTTGTTCAAACCATTCACCCTTGGTTGCGCTATCACGCATACCATAGTCATCACCAAGTTCGTGTTTGCTTTTGATTCTGAGTTCTTCACTAACAACTTGAACTTTTGCTTCATTAAGGGCAATCGCGCCTTTAAGTGTGTCTGTAGCGGCAGTTAAGACATAAGGAATTTGATAGACATCCATCCGAGCAGCTTCAACTTTCTTGTCTGCATCAAAGGCTGCAGCAGCAATGGTGTAATTACTTTGGTTGTTGCCAGTTGTACCAACACCACCAACACCGATTTTAAGATCGGTAACGTCATCAAGTGCGACCTTGACAGCATCAGCGTTAACGATAGCATCCATGAATGCATTAACGTGAATGGTCACGCCGGCATCAACACCACCAACTAAATTTGTATCTTCGTCTTCTAATGCGACAAGCTCACTAACGGTTTTACCAACGGCGAAGTTTTCAAATGCTTCGGCTTGTTCATACCATTCTTTACCAATTGGTGAAGCGCCGACCATGTTATAGTCACCGAGTTTTTCCCATTTTGAGAGTGGGTCTGCACCGGAAGTGTAGACAGTTTCATCACCAGCATCGTTGGCAGCAACTTTGATTTGGACGACATCAAGACGTAATTGTTTAATCTTGCTATCTTTTCCTAAAAGAATTGAAGCATAGGTGATATCAGTTTGGACAGCACCAACTTTTGCTTCAGCAGTGTCGGTCGCGGCAGCAGGAGCGGTGACTTTATAAGTTGCAATTCCACCAAATCCAAAATGACCAGCTTCGACTTTAGCACCACAGCCTGCTAACACAGATGCTGAGAGGGCTAAACTTGTGAGTAAGAGTTTCGTTTTTTTTATGTAATAATACCTCCTCGTAGTTCTTACAAACACTATATTATAGTAGTGTTTATTAAATTGCAATAGTTAATCGTTAAATTTCGAGAATTTTTTCTCTATATGTTTCACTAACGTGAAAGTATGCGTCGTTTCCACCCGGAAACGTCTCATTTCTACTTAGAATATATTCGCCATTTTCGAGGGATAAATACACAACATTTAAGTCGACATCGGTATATTTATCCTGAATAAAATCCACACCCTCTTGTTGACTCATAACAATGAGACTTGTCGAAAGAATTTCAAGCTCAGTTCCACCTAAATCAGAAGATACAACACTGACTAATTGATGGGAATAATGAGCGGGATAACCAGTAAATGGATCAATAATGTGTGAGCGTAAATACGCACTGTCGTTATCAGGATGATGAAAAAGTTTTCCCTCATAAGTTCCACTTGTAGACATTGAATATTCATCACTACGATTAAAGCGGAATGACGGGTTTGTATCACCATCGATTGACGCCATTGAAACATCAAGCGATTCACCAAAATAACGAGCACTCACAGTGGTAATGCTACTCGAACCCCCATTAATGTATCCTCGATACAATTTGTTTTGACGGAGTACCACTTCCATCACATCAGTTAAATACCCCTTAGCAATACCTCCCAGTGTCAGTGATAACTGATTTTTTGTCGCACCATTAAAGGGGTTAAGCCGAACAAAATATGTATCATTATCATTATCAATATGAAAATCAAGTGTGGCGTCGATTTCAGCTGGGGTCGTGGGTGTAAAGGCTCTTATTGAGGCGAGTTGTGTTGCTTTTTCATCATTAACAAGAGGATCTAAATGGGTTGGATACGCATCATAATCCAGTATGTCGCTCCAAAAATCAGTATATTCGCCAACAAAGGGATTAAAATAACCCTGCGATTGCATCGCGAGTGTTTCCGCCTGGTAAAGTAAATCATAGAGTGGATAATCCACTTCAACAAACTCGCCAATATGATCATTAATATATTTGACATTATGGATGAGTGGGGTGTTTTCACGCTCCTCCACTGTCGGGTGAGCGGGATCGACTACTGCCGTTGCAAAATAATCAGCGTGGCGATCAAAAAGTTTATGATAAGGGACTAAATACTCATTAAGTACCTGTTCAACAAGGGCAATTTCAACACTACTAGCGTTATTTTCGTAAGCAATATAAAATGACGTATCAAATAATTGAACACGGTTACCATTTGTGTCATAAACACGTTCAGTGGCCACAATCGGTTTAAAACCGCGATCAACTTCATCGCGTGTACCACTTGCAAGACCATAAATAAGAATCGGCACAGATACAAGAACGGCCAATGAGACTGCCACATATTCCTTGGGGGCAAAACGGCTAAGAAAAGCGCTTAGTTTAGTCTTCCACGTTGTTTTCATAGTTCCCCCCTTCTATGCCTTGAAAGCGAACACGACTGAGAATAACTTTCGTAAGAAAAGCAATCACAAGTCCCATGATAATGCCACTGAACATAAGAATAAACAAATAATTAAACATCAATACATTTTGATAAAGCAGTGAAATCATCGCAACTTGACCCACACCATGAAAGACAGCACTCATCATCGATAGACCATAGAGTGATAGTTTGTTTGTATGATATAGGAGTAATGTCACAAGACTTGCAAACACATAGCCTGACATGGCCATCATAAAACTAGACCCAAAGCCAGAAAAAGTTCCCGCTAAAAGGACACGTAAGAAGCCAATAAGCAAAAACTCCTTGGGACCAAAAAGGGCAAGGACAAGGAGGCCAATGGTGTTTGCTAGTCCTAATTTCATTCCTGGAATAGCTGGGAAAAACACCATATAGTTTTCCGCTATATTTAAAATGACACCGAGGGCCAGCAACACTGAAAGTGACACAAGTTTACGAACACTTATCTTTTTACCCGGCATAATTAGTCCCCATAATCACGATGTAAAAGGCATTGGGCAAACAAATAACTGGACGACCAACATCGCCAACATAACCTTGAATCGAACAGTATTTAAGCGGACTTGTTTCTTTTTCCACTCGCACTTTTTCATCAAGTATTTCAATGGTAATATCACCCTTAAAAACCGGATAATCTGCTTGATAATATGTCTTTGTTTGATCGACTTTAATATCTAACTTATCAATCAGTGTATTTTCCACATACACAAAGACCATAAGCGGATCAGTTGTAGCAAAAGCACGATTAAGTACGACTAAAAGCAGTGATGCTAGTACAAGCAAAACACTGAATGTATAAGTATCCCATGGTGTTTTATTGATTTTAACTTTTGCGCTTTTCATGAATAAAACAGTCAGGACGAATCCTGACTATCTTTCTATTTAATGTCGATTGTTTTTCCATCAGGACCTGGCGTTTTTGCAAGGTATTCACTGATCGCTTCTCGCGATCCTTTGCGACCCGCACTGGGGCGACATTGTGTGAGTGATTTGACCTCACCCTTAATCACACCTTCGGCAAAACCAGCACACCCTGGATAACCACATGACCCACAGTTAATGTTTGGTAATAGTTCATGGACACGGGCAATACGTTCATCAACAGCGACACTGAGTTTTTTATCAGCAATGGCAAGGAGTAAGCCTAATAGACCGCCGGTTAAAAATAACACAGCAATGGCGACCAAAATACGTGCGCCCGTTCCTAATTCCAGTAAAAATATCATAAACTAGTCCTCTTTCCCATTTGTATTATGTCCACAGCTTGCGACAGGACAGGCTGAGCAATGTGCTTCGAGATCTTCACATCCTGCTGGTTTTGGTGTCCGTTTATTAAGAACGTAACCAAGAGCAAATAGACCGGATAATCCCGTAAAAATAATAATAGCGAGCAACACTCTTAACCAAGGTTCCATCGTTTAAATCATTCCTTTAAAGCCTAAGAAGGCAATGGCCATTAGACCTGCAACTAGAAGGGCACTGGCTGCACCTTGGAAAGCTTTTGGCATATGGGGCGTGTTAGCAAGTCGCTCTTGAATATATGAGAATAAAACAGTGACAAGACCAAATCCAATAGCAGAGGCCACGACATAAACAATCATCGTGAGAAAGCTATAATCAGCGACACCACCACTTGTAGCGGCAACATCAAGTGCTACAGTGAGGACCACACAGTTTGTGGTAATGAGGGGTAAATAAATACCTAATGATTTATATAGTGCAGGAATAAAGCGTTTAATAAACATCTCAACAAATTGCACAAGTGAAGCAATCACTAAAATAAAGGCCACAAGGCGAAGAAATTCGAGTTGCAGAGGCACTAAGACATAGAAATATAAACTATAACTAATAATACCACTAAAGATGAGGACAAAGGCGAGAGCAAAACTCATACCAATGGCGGATTGTGACTTCTTCGTTGTGCCAAGAAAACTACAAATTCCAAGAAAGCGAGTAAGGACAACGTTATTGACAAGAATTGCAGCAAGGGCAATAAGCAGTATTTCGGTCATTATTTGGCCTCCGTTTCTAATTTAGGTGCAATTTGATTTTGCGCCTTCTTTTTAGCTCTATTGGTCTTCCAATTTTGATAGGTTGGTACCAAATATGTAATGAGGGCAACCAAAAGTCCTAACATAATAAAGGCGCCAGAATTATCAACAAAAATACTAATTGCATCTTGTTGAGGGAAAATTCTTAAAAGATAAAGGGACTCACCATTAACAAAGGATTTGAA
>CAYWQC010000087.1:0-5084 GCA_964460405.1 uncultured Staphylococcaceae bacterium
TCGGATAAATCACCCCGGGCTGAACGAATTGATCTGGGCGACTGTTTTCATCAAGGATTGCCCGTATTGTTCGCAAAATAATATCACTTCGACTACCTTCCCCCTCGACGGCCACTGACATAACCTTAGCGGTTTGATAGGCGCTAATGCTTTGTTCGTATAAAGCATGGATGCCTAGTGTATGAAAACGATCCTTATCCGCCGTAATATTGATGATGCCCTTACTATAAGTATCCATGAGTTTCATGTTTGCTTCATCAACCTTCTGGGCAGCAACGACAAAATCACCCGTATTATCCTCGTCATAATCATCAACAAGAATGATAGGTCGTCCTGCTTTGATGTCGACAATAATCTCATCAATACTATCAAAAAAATCTGTCATAATGTTTACCTTCTTATTAAGTTTCCTTCTATTAATATATTATCATCAAAGTAGTGATAGCGGACATCATCTAGTTGATGCGCTAGCTTTACTGTATCAACCCCTATTCCACCTATTGGACTAGGCGCCTTTTCTCCCCCTATCAACTTGGGGGCAATAAAGGCATAGACCTTATCGACAATACCCGCTTCAAGAGCGTAAGCATGTGTCGTAGCGCCTCCTTCAATCAAAATCGAATCAATATTTTCTTTCCCAAGCATAATCATTAACTGGGAAAGATCGATTATTTCCATGACAATGAGTCTAACGCCTAGTTCTACGAGCGTTTTATCCTCCTTGGTGGTCACAATGTAAGTCGGTTGAGTGGATGATGATTTGATCACATAAGCATCGCGAGGAATGCGGAGATGAGGATCAATAATGATACGAATGGGTTGACGTTTAACCGTATCAAGGCGAACATCAAGATGCGCATCATCATCAACAATAGTTTGCACTCCGACCATAATTGCCATATAGTTTTGCCGTAATTGATGGACATAGTGTCGAGAAGAGGCATTACTAATCCACTTTGAATCATGACGATGGGTGGCTATTTTGCCATCAAGACTTATCGCATATTTAAGAGCGACAAAGGGGCGCTTAGTGGCGATGTATTTGAGAAATACTTCATTTTGTCGTGTCACTTCTTCGGCAAGTAACCCGTGTTCCACAATCACACCTGCCGCTTCAAGCATGGCGATTCCTTTCATATTGACAAGCGGATTAGGATCAGTTTTAGCAATAATGACCTTTTTAATTTTCTTTTCAATGATTTTAAGGGCACAGGGCGGCGTCTTACCATAATGGGCACAGGGTTCAAGAGTGACAAACATCGTCGCTCCCTCAACGTCTTCGGTGGCGTGATTAAAAGCATTGACTTCCGCATGAGGACCACCAAATTGCTGATGATATCCCTCCGCAATGACCCGGCCATCTTTAACAATCAAAGCGCCTACAAGCGGATTAGGATTCACACATCCTCTCCCCTTTTCCGCAAGGGCAATGGCTTGTTGCATCCATTCTGTTTTTTGTCGATGATTCATATGTCTACCTCATATACACTACTCACACTGTCGATTGACGAGTCAATATTTTTTCATATTTAGTTACTAATAGATTAACAAATATTGTCATGATGAAATAAAAAAATGCTCACAAAGTGAGCATTCATTTAACTGTCTACATCTTCTTGTTAGATTGAGCCTTTAATTGTTCAAAGATGCCTTCTTGCCAATCAAGTTCATGACTCAGCGCCAGAAGTGTGACCATATAGCGGTCGTTGAGCAAGCTATAGGCCGCCTCAAGCTTTTGTCTAATTAGCTCAACACTCAGTTGCGTGGGTATAAGTTTCCATACAATAAGGGCACAGTAGCAAAAGTGTGCTAAAGGCCATGGGTCTTGACGATGAAGGATGACAAAGTCGATGTCATCAGAATCAATTATACTCCCATTGAGCTTGTCGGCAATTGTAAGCATCCGTTTTAAATCATCTCGACTTATCGTAAATGTTGTCATTTTTATGACCTCCTAATTATAAATAGATCATTAAATAACAAATGTGCACAAAAAAATCATTTTCTTTTATTATCTATGTAGAACAACTTAATTGCTCGGACGTGGAATGCGCTTAAGTAACTCGAAGAATGGTGTGGATTGTAAATAAACTCTACCTGGACCCGTGAGAACGGTATTAAAGATACCTTCGCCTCCAAATAAGGCATTTTTGACACCACCGACCGTTTTGACATCCATCGCCACGGTATCGTCCATGCCTGCCACATAGCCAGTTGAAACAATCAATTGTTCACCTGGCTTGAGGTCTTTGATAATTAATGACCCATCAATCTCAATAAACGCCATACCATTGCCACTCAGCTTTTGCATAATAAAACCTTCACCACCGACTAAACCCGCACCAAATTTTTTACGGAAAAAGAGTGATAATTCAACACCCTTTTCAGCGGCTAAAAATGCGCCTTTTTGGGCAATAAAACCACGTCCATTCTCAATTTGAATCGGCAAAATTGATCCCGGAAGGGCATTTGATAAGGATATCGTCCCTTCCGAGTTCATCGGTGTATATTCGTTTAAAAAAACACTCTCTCCAGAGAAGAGGCGCCCAAGTGCTTTGCCAAGGCCTCCCCCTTTAGTCTCCATTTTCATATTCGCACTCATCCACGACATGGCCCCACCTTCAGTGATTAGCGTTTCGCCGGCCTGAAGCGTAATATTAAGAACTGGTAATTGTCCACCTTCAATAGTATATTTCATCAAGTCATCCCCCTTTTTCTCTAGCATATAAGAAGCGCATTAAACACGCAATAAAATCATCAAATATTTTTGCATCAATCTCATGATACTTGATTAACATTTTGATATTGATAAATAGACTAAGTGGAGGGTTAGCTTATAAGGGGGTGATTTTAAGGTTTTTGAATGTGGTTGAGGCACCTGTGGTATAAAGTCCCACTCGTCCTTGCCCATAAGCATCAGCGTCGATCACACTAAATTCGAAAACATCGTCAGTATAAAAAGCAAGGACATTGCCATGAGCGACAACTCGAAGATGGACACTTTGATTGGATGCTACATCGATTTGCGATTGATTCAAATACAGCGGAAGGTTGGGGCTATGGTCAAGCCGCTCATGGGGTTAATGATTTTGTCCGTAAACTCAAAGCGCAAATCGAAGCCATTCATGAATCTGGCTGTTTTGTCGGATACTGCCTAACCCAACTCAGTGATGTCTACCAAGAAAAAAACGGACTCATGATGCAAGATCGCACCCTCAAAGTCCATCCCAATATTTTAAAAGAAATTATTTAAATCTGATATATTACAATGCGGTCATGGCCTTTATCTTTAGCTTTCTATAAGACCTTATCGGCTTGGCCCATTAATTTTTCAATCGGACTTTTTAAGTCGTGATGACTCGTTAATCCGATACTAATACTCAGTGCTTGATAATTCATTTCAAGGGCACTAACATCGTGACTAATGGCCTGGGATTAGGCGAGTAATTGTTCGTCTTTACTAGGCGTCATCACTGCGAGGAATTCCTCACCCCCATAACGATAAAAGGTAAGAACATCACTTTGATGGGTTTGTAAACACTCGCCAATAAGAGTAAGCGCCTCATCTCCAGCTAGATGGGAAAATTCATCGTTATAATCTTTAAAATGATCGACATCAATCATCATAATGTCTAGTTCTGAAACACCCCCTCTTTCAAGCTGTTCGATTATTCATACAGTTTTGCCTTGTTGGCGAGTCCCGTCAAATAATCTGGTTCTTTTTGAATGGTTAATAAGCGCTCACTTTCGAAGTTAACAAGGTACGTCACGAGGAAAAGACGACTAATCAATAAACCAAGCGCAAAACTAGCGGTCGTATTAATTAAATCAATCTTTCCTATTTCACGCCCCTTTAAAATAAATGATAGGATAAGATGCAATTGCTTTTGTCGAATAAAACAAGGAGCAACAGTGAGGCAACAAGAGCTGGAAAATAAGGAGGAAGCGATTGCAGCATGCTTAGACGAAAGACACTCATGCCAATAGGAAAAAGCGTGACCGTCATGGCAATCATGATAGAACGCGGAAGGACCGTAATATTATTGGTTGATTGCTTGTTTGTTATGATTAAATAGTCGTTGAGTTTTAGCTTTTTGTTGATGAATATACAGGATAACCTTGGTCATTTTCATCTTCCTTCCCCCTCCTGGGTGTGAGCGAAAATTATGATTCATATATTACCATTTACTCAATGAGTAAGAAAAAGATAAGAATTTAACAATGCAAATCGGTATGAAAAAGTTTTTGACCTCAATAAAGGTTGAATTATCAATGTCATAATTGTCGTCACTATACTTAAAGTATCAAGAAAAAGTCAGTGCTTTATCGAGCAATGAGTGCCTAATTAAGCCAAACGTTTTTTTCTTAAGAAGACAATCTTGACAACAATGCTCCCCACAAAGACAGCACCTGACACGATTAAATAAGTCATCGCAAATTGTTTAGCGGCGTCACTATCAAAAAGAATGGCAGGGGCAACTGAATAGTCAGCTTCAATATCTTCCCATTCGGTCTCATCATAAGACTCATAACTTCCATTACCCATGATAATATTGACAATGCCCACAACAGCATATTGCGTTGTATTTTCTACTTCAACATTAGCTAGTTCTGCGATCGCATGAACTTCAAAGGCAATTTTAAGTTCGGTAATAGTGTTATTGTAAAACACTTCATTGAAGGTGACTGTGACTTCGGCACCAGGATATTCTTCTTCTAGATCTTCTTCAATCTGATCTTCCGCTTTTTGTAATTGTTCTTGAATGAGTGGTGCTCCATATTGACCATAAGCATAGAAACCACCAAAGGCGACCATTGCAAAGAAGGCGACAATTCCCACCAGTGTCATTAAGAGTCTTAAAATAAATCGCATGTGATGTTCCTCTTTTCACCGATTATTAGACTTATATAGGATTAGATTTATGTTTTTACAATATTTCTAACACATTTATGATAGTGAAAAATCGGTCATTTAGCAAATCATATTACATTAACTATTCATTAAATTGATTCAAATAATTGTAGTTATACCACATGTCCTAATACTTTGAATGAAAAATATGTATTTTTAGAATAAATGATAT
>CAYWQC010000088.1:0-4598 GCA_964460405.1 uncultured Staphylococcaceae bacterium
GAATTTCATTTAAATCATCAGGATAAAAAGCACCTTGAACAATTGTTTGCTACCTTAGCAATCAATATTTCCGCCAGTCAAGTTGCTCTTGACCTCGTCGATGGTTTTGAAAACCTCGACCTTGTCGATGTTTTTAAACATTGTAAGACCACGAAATGTTTCCATCAACAAATTAAAGATCTCTATGGATTCGATCACAAAGATCCCTTTCAAGTTCAACTTTTTGAGAACCATCTCCTGCCTTCAATTAAGAAAATTGACCTTGCCCCCTATACTCGTAATCCCTACTATCAGACAATTAAAAATCATGAGTATATGGGTCATAATCTCGAATTAATTAGCAAACAATATCGCAAAAATCAATTGTTTATTTATGATGATGTCATTAATGTCGGACCTTATTTTCAAGAACGTCTTTCCTTAGGCTATACCCCTAAACCCTTTCCCTATCTTGCTCTTGTCGAAAACCAACATATTTGGATGGCAATTATCCCCCATGAAATACGCACAATGGAAGCCGCAGTTTTGGAGGCAAAAGGGCGTGTCCTAGTGTTAGGATTAGGTTTAGGTTATTATCCGTTTATGATTAGCGCTAAGGATGAAGTTACCTCAATCGTTATCGTTGAAAAAGATGCTAAGATTATCGAAATCTTTAATGAGTATCTTCTTCCACAGTTTCCTCATGCTCATAAAATAACAACGATACAGGCTGATGCATATGATTACATGCGCGCCCATCATCACCAATTTGATTATGCGTTTTTTGATATCTACCGAAATGGACATGATGATATTGAACTGTATGTGAAAGCCAAACGTCAACAAGGTCTTTATCCGAACTTAAACATCACTTATTGGCTTGAAAATTCGATGATTAGCTATCTACGTCGAATCATTATCGCCTATATTGAGGAACGTTATTACCACTATGTTGTCGAAGAGGAAAGTGAAATAGATGACCTAATTGCCCATTTAGCAACTCACCTTGATGACCTAGTCATTACATCTTATCAAGATATTCAAGCCCTACTTACAAAAGATAATATTATTAAAATGATCTGTTAAATACTTGCGATTTTTACTTGATTTATTATATAAAAAGACACCGACGGATCGGTGTCTTTATTATCTAAATCATTTAGACCTACTTTGCGAATCTAGCTGCGACTTCATCCCAGTTAATAACATTGAAGAATGCGTTAACATAATCAGGACGACGGTTTTGATAGTGGAGATAGTAGGCATGTTCCCACACATCAAGTCCTAATATTGGGCGACCAAGGGCGAGTGGTGTATCTTGGTTAGGCGTAGAAACGACTTCCAGTTCACCCTTCTGATTAACAATCAACCATGCCCAACCACTGCCAAAGCGTGTTTTGGCGGCGGTAGCAAATGCATCTTTGAATTTTTCAACACTACCAAAGGCTTTATTGATGGCCTCAAGTAGTTGACCCTTTGGACCTTGACCATTATTGACTTTTAAAATACTCCAAAATAATGAGTGGTTAAAGTGACCACCGCCATTATTTCTAACAGCACCCCTGATATCTTCAGGAATCAGTTCAAAGTTAGCGAGCATATCAGCTAAATTTTCATTGAGTTCAGGATGCTTTTCTAAAGCTGCATTAAGATTGTTGACGTATGCATTATGATGCTTTGTATAGTGGATTTCCATTGTTTTGGCATCAATAAATGGCTCAAGAGCGTCATATGCGTAGGTGAGTTTTGGTAATTCATATTTCATATAAATTTCCTCCTTTATGTATTTTTTTTACAATATTATTTTAGTTTATAGCGTCAGGGGATTCAAATGATATACATTACAAAAAAGCATTTTATTCAATCACGAAACTGTAGAGTTATAAATGATGGGAGACCAATTTCTTCAAAAAAAGAAATTTGATTTGGTTATATCATTTAGGCTTTCATTCGTTTCTGAATTGATTGTTGTCTTTTTTGTAAAGGTATAAGCCATCCGATTGAATCACAAAACGTATTCGATATTTTTTCGCTAAAGATGTATAATAATACTATTGTGGAGGTCTTATGAAAAAACAAGTTTTACTGCTTTTAAGTACAACAATGCTCACCCTTAGTTGTAGTCAAGTGAGCCCACTTCCAAAACCTGAGCCTATTGAAGGCTATTGGTCGATGTTTAACATTGATAAAAACATTAATGTGTTCGATAGTCTAGATGATTATCTATTTCGTGATGATGTTGTCTATGCTGATATGCGCATGCTAGTCGACCCTGCCCAATATGAAAACATCGGTGGCGATCGCTTCCTTTCCGGATTTGTCGAAGGATTCAGTGTCATTCCCTTCCCCTATCTTGCCACACTTTATGGCCTTCCAAGTGAAGTTGGCGAGGGTTATAATGGACCGACTTTATTTGCTTATGATGGTGTTGACACTTATGTCGCTAACTATGAAGAATCATTTGATATTATCCTCAGTCTCTTCCCTAAAGACAAAGCTATTTTTCTCATGTGTGGCGGTGGTGGTTATGCGATGATGACCAAAAACATGCTCGTTACACTAGGTTGGGACGAAGATAAAGTATATAACGTTGGCTGTTATTGGTCATATGAAGGAGATCATGACGTTAAAGTTAAGGAAGGCGAAGGTGAAAGCGCAAGTTATCATTTTTATCGTGCCGATTATAAGTTGATAGACTTTGACTATCTCACCCCAATCACTATTTAAATGAAACGCTTACTCTTGTTATTCACCCTTATATTAAGTGCATGTACGACGTCGCCAAGCTCACAAACTATCGATAAAATTAATCTTGAAAGCAAATATTACGGTGTGACTACAATCAGTGAAATCACCACAGTTTCCGACTATCAAATACTTATCGATGATCAGGAAAACGCTCTTGTTTACATCTATAATCCCCAGTGTTATGCCTGTAGTCTATTTTATCCGTATCTTGAAAACTTTGTTGAAAATGAAAAAATCGCCGTCCTAAAAATGCCCACTAGTGTGATGCTATCTACGCCATTAGTTGAGGACGTTTTCTATACACCTAGTCTTGTCATTTTAAAAGAGGGCGAGTTGTTCAAACTACTAGATCCTACCGTCGAAGAGCATGCCCCTTCTTTTAGGTCAACCGAGGCACTCACAACATGGATATTTACGTATATTAATGAAGCTTATATCGACTTACCAACCGCGTTCATAAGGTTTTAACATAAACTCGGGGGCTTCTTCTTTTGCAAGTTTAAGAAGGAAGAAGGGATTGAGTAGTAATTCCCGACCTAAAAAGACAAAATCAACTTTATCTTCCAATAAGATTTGCTCAATATAGTCGCTTTCCTTGATAAAACCACCACCAATTACTTTATAACCTGCTTTTTTAATGGTGTCAGCATAAGGAATTTGATACCCCTTGTAAACATCAGGACGAACGGAAACAACCCCACCTGCTGTGACGTTGACACCGTCAATTTTATCCTTTATTAGGGCGAGTACCTTGAGGGTGTCTTGAACATCATGACCCCCTTCTTGAAATTCAACCGCAGATAGGCGAACTGTAAGAGGACGTGTCCAAACTTGACGAATTGCATCGACGATTTCCACGAGAATACGGGCGCGATTTTCAAGACTGCCACCATATTCATCATCACGCTTATTACAGAGCGGTGAGAGAAATTGATTGATGAGATATCCGTGAGCACCATGAAGTTCGATGAGATCATAACCCGCTTCAAGTGCACGTCTTGCCGCTTCTTTAAAGGCGAGGACGACCGCCGCGATATCGTGTTTGGTCATCGCGTGTGGTTGTTGGTAGTGCTGACTATAGGCAACTGCACTAGGGGCGATAATCCGTTCGCTAGCAATCCCACATTTACGTCCGGCATGACCGAGTTGAATGCCGATAGGCGCTCCCGCCATATGCACACTATCAACAATTGTTTTTAACCCCTCAACGTGTTCATCATGCCAAATACCTAAATCGTGATCACTGATACGTCCTTCAGGGCTAACAGCAGTAGCCTCTTGAATGATAAGACCTACACCCCCATAAGCTCTCGTCGTATAATGGGTAAGATGAAAAAGCTTAACGAAGCCTTTCTCATCACTTGCATACATACACATCGGTGCCATGACAATGCGGTTTTTTATTTGTAAATTTCCAATTGTTTCACTTGTAAAGATTTTCATATTTTACCTCTTTCCAAAGGAAAGTATAGCAAAAAAACAAATACTTTGCCTTGAATATGGATGTTGATTGTTTATTTTAATCCGCGGATGATACAGTCAATCACAAGGTGACGTTCAGCCTCATTTTTAACAAAACGGGCTTGTATGCTTGTATACATTTCTAGAAGCCACTTAAATTGATCGAATGTAATGTCTTCACGGACGAGTTTATCTGCGACTGCTTCTTGATAAAGACGTGCAACCGCCTCATTAGTAGAGGCAAATAATTGCCCGACATAATCCTTCAATTCGTGTGAAGGTCCATGGACAATATATTCTTTAATTTTTTCGAGTTGAGGACGATGAACACTTTGCGTGAACGCTCGCTCGAAATGATGATAGAGTCGTTGTTCGATTGAAAGATTTGAGTTTAAATTTTCTTGAATATG
>CAYWQC010000089.1:0-1475 GCA_964460405.1 uncultured Staphylococcaceae bacterium
TTTTACAATAGTGTTGCGAGGTAATCATGATGTTAAATTTTAAAAAAATCGGTATCACACTGAGTGAACTGGCAGAACTAACTAAGTTATCACGACCAACGCTTTATAAATATTTAGATCTTTATATTGAGGGTCATGGTGCTTATATCCGTCATGATTTATATCAGCTTCTCGAATTTATCGAAAAGCATCGTGATTTAGAAAAAAAAGATGTCTATGTTTATTATGATGGTCTAATTAGCAAAAAGGGGAAATAATTATGTTTTTAAAACGTCAAATCAAACAACAAATCGAGCAAGAACTAGAACTTCACTTCTTGTTTCACCATCTCATCCTCGCCACAGAAGTCAAACGTTTAGCAAAAGAGGTTGAGGCCCTAGATCGAAATCTAACAATGAACGCTAAGGTGCAAAACTTATTAAATTTTTCAAAAAGTACCCACGAGAACTATGAAGTGGCCCAAGACCATTTAGTGACCTTAGAAAAGGAAGCCTTGGAAGCTGGTTTTAAAGATTTTTCTTCGACACGACTAGAAAACCTAGCCCGCCAATATGTTAAGGATGATGTTTACTATGAACAACGTATCATCATGGCCATTAAATTAATGTTTTCACTACCAAATAAACTCAACGCAAAAAGCAAAAATGCTGCTTTTAAAACCATTGCTACTCACCTTGCCTTTCCCAAAAATACCGCTCTGATTGAGATTGAAAAGACACTGAGAAATAATTATAAGGATATTTCAAGTACAAATAAAATCGATCAAAACGAGCTGATTAAAGTTGGTCTTATCTCTTCGCTTGTTGTTGCCGGTCTTGTCTCAGTGGTAACCTTCCCCCTCATTGGTCTAGGGGCTACCGCTTCTTTGAGTGGCGCGATTGCCACTAATCTGATTACAACGACAAGTCTTGCCCTTGTGAGTGGCGTCAGTGCAGCAGGGGTTGCCTATCTTATTAAAGACAGGGCCAACGACGCCAAAATTTTAGCGGAATTTAACAATCTTACCCCAGATGAACTCGCATATATGCTTGCTTTCAATGCGACACTGATTCAAACCATGCGTAAACTCGGTATTGACCGTGAAGCAAGTGTCATTAAGAGTCGCCTTGATCTGTTTGTTAAATTATCCAATCAGCTCAATGTCGACTACTATTTGAAACAACAAAATATTGATAGTAATGCTGATAAGAAAAAAATCATCGCTAAGTGTGATGACATTCTTGTCAACTCACTATAAGTTAAGTTTTAAAAAACTAGGTACAAACCTAGTTTTATTTTTTTAAAAACGCAAACAGGATAATTGTGATTTGAATAGGAATCCCTAAAATATAAAGCATCCAGGTTCCAAACACATATGTTTCAATAAAAACAGCGGTGATAAGCGACCACAAGAAGATTGAGTAAATGATAAATGAATACTTGCGTTTTCCCCATTGGTGATTAAACATCATTAGCATTAGCGACGATAAGGGCAC
>CAYWQC010000089.1:1485-4494 GCA_964460405.1 uncultured Staphylococcaceae bacterium
AGACAAAGGCCGTCCAAAAGCGTACTTGTTGCAAATAAATATAACCATACACAAAAATAATCGTTGCAATAATAAAGACAAATGACGTTACAATCGCCGTAATAATCATGCGATTTGTTTGAATCACTTTCGGTAACATGTATTCTTTTTTTTCTTCGCGAGGTCGTTCCGAAGTCAAATAATCAATTGTAACACCAAAAATTTCCCCAATCTTTTTGAGGGTCGCGAGTTCGGGAATTGATTCACCTCGTTCCCATTTACTGACTGCCTTATCCGTATAGTGGAGGCGTTCAGCAAGCTCGACCTGCGTCCATTTTGCTTGTTTTCTTAATTCAACAATATTTGTTGCTACGATTTGATTTAAATCTAATTCATCTCTCATTTGACTATTTTAATCCCTTTTTATGTGTTTGTAAACTGACAGTAGAATCAACTCAACTGCCAGTACTGAAGATTTGAGAATTTTACAGAGGACAGTTGATAGGAACTACCCATGATCTATTACATAATGATGATAGTCGAAAGGAGACGATTATGCAAATTACAATTATTGCCCCTGTATTAGGGGAAGAAAATAATGGCACCACTGTCGCAACATTCAATCTGATCAACTCACTACGAGAAAAAGGCCATCGTGTTCATGTTGTTTGTGGAGATGAGTTTAGACAAGGAGACGAGGGCTTTTATATTCTTCCTAAGCTATCACTTGGTCCAATTGACGCGATTGTCAAAGCCAATAATGTGGTATTGGCCCGGCTTGATAAAAAAATCATTCGCGCGGCCTGTAAGGGCAGCGATGTTGTCCATGTGACGATGCCGATTTTTTTAGGCGCTCGTGTCGCTAAGTTTGTCGCCAAGGATCTCGGCATTCCCGTCACCGGTGGGTTTCACGCTCAGGCGGAAAACTTCTCAAGCCATATTCTTAACTTTATGCATCTCAATGTTTTTAACCGCTTTATATATAAACGTTATCATGCTGGTCTTTATCGTTATTGTTCCGCGATTCACTATCCCACGCAGTTTATCCGCGATGTATTTGAAAATATTGTTGGTCCCACTAATGGTTATGTTATTTCTAATGGTGTTCGTCAACACTACTACCCGATGAATGTCGATCGCCCCTCTCACTTAAAAGATAAAAAGATCATCCTCTTCACTGGGCGCATGAGCAAAGAAAAGTCACACAAAATCCTGATCAGAGCCGTTTCGCTTTCTAAATATGAAAGTGATATTCAGCTCGTATTTGCAGGACAAGGCCCGCAAGAGAAGCATCTCAAACGCTATAGCAAGCGCTTATTAAGCCATCAGCCTATCATGAAGTTTTTCTCATTTAAGGAACTGAATGAGATGATGAACATGGCCGACCTTTATGTCCACCCTGCCGAAATAGAAATCGAAGCCATTTCCTGTCTTGAAGCGATTAAATGTGGACGGGTGCCTGTGATTGCCAACTCGCCTGGCTGTGCCACCAAAGCCTTTGCTCTTGATGAAAGAAGTTTATTTAAAGTCAATGATGCCCGTGATCTTTCGGATAAAATCGACTACTGGTTAGACAACGAAGTAGAAAGACAACGCATGGAAAAATTATACGCTAAAAGTCCTGCTGTAGATTCAGTTGAAGTATGCATGGACAAAATGGAAAATATGTTTTTGGAAGTGATTGAAAGTGTCGCCGAGCAAGATTATATATTACAAGGATGAAGCAAGTGACGACTTTGCGGGTAACAACATTGTTACCAAGCAAATTCCTCGCCATTTTCGCTATGTCAATAACAACATCTTATATCGCGCTGTGACGTTCGTCGTCTACCATCTCATCGCTAAACCCATTGTTTGGTGTATCATGAAAGGGTTATATTTCAACACTCTCAAAAACCGAAAAGTATTGAAAAAAGTTCGTGGTAAGGCTGTTTTTATTTATGCTAATCACACCAGTGATCTTATGGATGCCTTCCGTCCTAATACCCTTCGTCTTTTTCATAAAAATTATATCATTGCTAACCCTGATGCTTTTTCGATTCGAGGTATCCGCACACTTGTCAGTATGCTCGGAGCGCTCCCTCTAGTCGAAGATGACCTTCATCACCAGGCAAAACTATTAAAAGCGATTCAAGCGCGTCTTGATCAAAAAGCGTCAGTCACTGTTTATCCCGAACGACATATTTGGCCTTTTTATACAAAAATTCGTCCCTTCCCTGTAGCGGCGATGCATTACCCAGTTAAATTTGATGTGCCTGTCATTGTGTTAACAACCACCTATCAACGTCGTCGTGGCATTTTTAAATGGATGAAACGACCCCGCGCAGTCCAATACTTAGATGGTCCCTTCTATCCTAACCCGCAGCTTTCTAAAGCCGAGGCTAAAAAAACGCTCCACGAGCAGGTCTACCAAGCAATGTGTTCTCGCAGTGAGGGAAGCAGTCAATACGAATACATTAAATACATCAAAAAACCGTAGAATTCAAATTATTAGACAATTAATTTTTGCTTATTAAAAGGAAAAGAGATGCACTAGGGGAAATGCATCTCTTTTATATATTAACCCCTACTGTTATTCAGGGTCCTCTCGGGGGAAAGGCAGTTTAAGTTTGACTAAATGAGGATGTATTCAACACTCACTTCGCCAGTCAGCTCATCAGTGTTCACGATTTTTTCATAAGTGAATTCACCGACACCTTTGACATCAATATGAAGGAACATTCTTTGATCAACGACTTCATATTCGACTTCATATTTAATACCGTCAATTTTGACCTCTAACGCTTGCTCACCATCTTCTTGTTCAATTTCAAGTTTGAAGTGTGTTGTGAGTTGACCATCTTCGACAACGCTGTATTTAAATTCTTCTTCGTATTCATAATCTTGTTCACCTTCAACACCTTCAATGTCAATTTCTTGTTTGATGGAGATAAAGTTATCTTGATCTTTAAACAACATAAACTTTGATTCGATTTCTTGTTCATCACTATCGCTATCAATTTCGGTTTTACTCATGAATGTGTATTCTTG
>CAYWQC010000090.1:0-4418 GCA_964460405.1 uncultured Staphylococcaceae bacterium
GGTAAAAAGTTTGTCGGCTGTAGTAATTATCCTAAATGCCATTACATTCAACCAAGAAAATCATTTAAAAGTAAAAAAGCAAAAGATGCTTAGTAGTGAGACAAGACCCAAATGTTAGGTGACACTAACAGGAGGGTCTTTTGTTTTAATCAGTGTGTAAATTTGCTACAATTTGACTATGAATAAGGTCAATATTATTGGTGCCGGTCTTGCTGGAAGTGAAGCTGCTTACTATCTAGCCACCCACGGAATTGCTGTCCGTCTTTTTGAGATGAGACCACAGCAAATGACACCGGCTCATCATACAGGTCAATTCGCGGAACTAGTCTGCTCAAACTCTTTGAAAAGTGTTCGGCTCGATAATGCCTGTGGATTACTTAAACAAGAAATGCGCTTCTTAGGTTCACTGATCATCGAGGCAAGTACTGCCACTAGCGTCCCTAGTGGTCAAGCCCTAAGTGTGGACCGTTCCTTGTTTAGTGATTATATTACTAACAAAATTAAAACCAACCCACTCATTGACATCATTGAACAAGAAGTTGTTGATATTCCTGAAGGACTGACAATTATTGCCACTGGTCCGCTCACCAGTCCAAAGTTAGAAGCGCAACTACAAACACTTATTGGCGAGCGATTTTTAAGTTTTTTCGATGCCAGTGCTCCGATTATTGAAAAAGACAGTATCAACATGGATATTGCTTATTTTAAGTCCCGCTATGACCAAGGCGACAACAGCTATCTCAACTGCCCATTTAATGAACAAGAATATCAGCGATTTTATCAAGCCCTGGTTGAAGCAAAATTAGCACCAATCCATGATTTTGACCGCCATTATTTTAGTGGCTGTATGCCAATCGAGGTCATGGCGAAGAAGGGCATTGACACGCTTCGTCATGGTCCTCTTAAACCACGAGGTTTGCGAAAAACAGAAGAGCATCGTCCCTATGCAGTCGCCCAACTACGACAAGACAATGTGAGGGGAACGCTTTATAATTTGGTCGGTTTTCAAACCAATTTAACTTATAGTGAACAACGACGAGTCTTTCGGCTTATTCCTGGCCTAGAACAGGCAGATTTTGTGAGATATGGACTCATGCATCGCAATACCTACATTAATGCACCGACTGTTTTAGCTGCAGACTTTTCACTCAAAGAAAAACCCCATATTTATATTGCCGGGCAATTAAGTGGTGTTGAAGGTTATGTGGAAAGTGCAATGAGTGGGCTCGTTTGCGCCATTCAAGTGAGACGAAAAATCATGGGGAAGCCCCAAATAGACTTTCCCACTAGCACGATGATAGGCTCTTTAATCAATTATTTAGTCAACGCAAATCCAGATAACTTTTCACCGATGAATGCAAATTTTGGCATTTTTCCTGGTGCCCACAAACGGAATCGTCTCGAACTAGCAGAGCGTTCTTTAGTCTTTCTAGAACGCCTTGTTGAGGTAGAAAAGTTATGAATAGAAGTATTAAGGAGTTTTGTGATTTTTTGACCCTCAATAAAAAGTATTCGCCACATACTGTGCTTGCCTATCAACGAGATATTGAACAATTTTATCGCTTTTTACTGACAATACAACGCTTGGATAAAGATGTCACTAAGGAAGATGTCCGCATGTTTATGACTTTACAGTTTGATAAGGGATTATCAAAACGGACCATGAAGCGGAGGTTAAGTAGCCTTAGAGCCTATTATGCCTACATGAAAGATCGCCACAATTTTAGTCAAGATCCTTTCTTGACTATGGTCAGTCCTAAATTCCAAGTTGCCCTGCCTAAAGTGCTTTATGATGAGCAAATTCAATTATTACTTAAATATAATCGCTTACGTAAGGATGACTTGCAAGAACGGGATCAGGCTATACTAGAATTAATGTTTGCAACAGGGATGCGGGCTAGTGAAGTCGTCGCCTTAACTTTACAACAAATGAATATCAGTGGACGGACGATTCATGTGATTGGGAAGGGGAATAAAGAACGGATTGTTGCCTTTACAAAGGATGCTGCTCTGACAGTCAAAAACTACCTTCAACATTCTCGCAAGTTGCTTGTAAAAAGACGAACTGATCCACTTCCGACAAACGTGGTCTTTCTTAACGCAAAGGGCAACCCATTAACCATTCATGGTCTTCGCTATATTCTTCTTTCGATAGAAAGAAAGACAGGCGATTATCTAGACTTACATCCTCATATGTTACGGCATTCTTTTGCGACCTACTTGCTTGAACGTGGTGCCGACCTTCGTGTCATCCAAGAATTGCTCGGCCATGAATCATTGAATACCACACAAATCTACACCCATGTAAGTGAAGATAAGATACGTGAAGAATACTACCATGCCCATCCGCGTTCCAAACGACATCTTGATGATGAATCCTAAATTTTCATACAAGGATTGAGGTTAAAATCATCACCACATAATCTGTTTTTTTGTTGCTCTCGCCTATTACCTATGGTAATATACTTAAGACCTAAGGTCACAAGTACACACACGCTGAATTCAAATGCGCTTGTCTAACTATGTTAGTCGCGTTTGTTCGAAGGCGTGGAGGCTAAACAAAAAGGAGGCTCATAAGATGAGTGAAGAAAACAAAGTTGAAGTGGTCGAACAAGACCAAGAAGGCGTAATGAACGCTGTGCTACCAAATGCGGATGCCCCAGTCATTACCTCAAAAAGATTATTAGAAGTCGGTGCCTATTTTGGACACCAAACACGGCTATGGAACCCAAAAATGAAACCCTTTATTTTTGGTGAAAGAAATGGCGTGCACATTATCGATTTAGATAAAACAATCGTTAAAGTTGAAGAAGCTTACGCCGCCCTTAAGGATATTGTTACCCGTGGTGGTAAGGTACTCTTTGTCGGCACCCGTAAACAACACGCCGATATTATCAAGGCGGAAGCAGAAAGAAGTGGTAGTTTCTACATCAACAATCGTTGGTTGGGTGGAACGTTAACTAACTTTAAAACGATTTCAACACGGATTCGTTATTTCCGCGAACTTGAAATGCAAGATGCCGATGGTACTTTTGAAAAGTATTCAAAAAAAGAAGCAAGTGATTTACGGAAATTAAAAGATAAATTAGCATTAAACTTTGATGGTATTAAAGAAATGCGTCGTGTACCTGATGCCGTCTTTGTCGTCAGTCCTTTAAACGAAGCTAATGCAGTCGCTGAAGCAAAAAAATTAGGGATTCCTGTCTTTGGCCTCGTTGATACGAATGGTGATCCAGATTCAGTCGACTACATGGTCCCATGTAATGATGATGCCACTAAGACTGTTCACTTAATGCTCCAAGTGTTTGCTGATGCAGTCGTCGAAGCAAGAGGCGGTATGACTGTTGTTGCTCACGTAGCAGATGATGCAGTTATCGCTGATGGCATTGATGAAACAATGAAAAAAAACCCTGTCGAAAATAAAGATGACGACAGACAAAATAGACGTCCACGGAAGGTAAGAACCGACCATAGTGACAAACCTGGCAATCGTCCAGTAAGAACGAGAAGAAATGAGGACCAATAATGGCTAGCTTAATCGAATTAATTAAAATCCTGCGCGAAACAACTGGTGCAGGCATGATGGATTGCAAAAAAGCACTCCAAGAAACGAATAACGATGTTGAAGCCGCTAAAGACTGGCTTCGTGAAAAAGGGATTACAACCGCAGCTAAAAAACAAGCAAGAATTGCGGCTGAAGGTTTAACAATTGCGAAAATGAGTGATACCCACGCTGTGATTGCTGAAGTCAACTGTGAAACAGACTTTGTGACCCGTGGTGATGACTTTGTTGCCCTAGTCAATAATGTGGCAGACGTTTTACTTGCTAAATTACCAGCGACAAAAGAAGCTGCCGATGATATCATTCAACCACTTTTAGTTGAAGCGACCGTTAAGATTGGTGAAAAACTTTCATTCCGTCGCTTTGAACTCATTGAAGTCGAACCAACCAACGCCTTTACATACATGCACATGGGTGGAAAAATTTCGAGTCTTGTTGTCTTAGATAAAGCCAATGAAGATTTAGCCCGTGGTCTAGCTATGCATATTGCGGCTAATGCCCCTCGTTACATCAATATTAATGATGTGAGTGAAGAAGAAGTTCAACACGAAAAAGCCATTCAATTAGAAGCGGCAAAGAATGATGAAAAGCTTGCAAACAAACCAGCCGCCATGTTAGAAAAAATTATTGAAGGTAAGGTTCGTAAAACCTTTGCAGAAGTGGCCTTACTTGAACAGGTATACTTACTTGATGGCACAAATAAAGTTGCTGAAGTTCTAAAAACTGATGCAAATCGCGTCAAAGTATTTTATCGTTTCCAAGTTGGTGAAGGCATTGAAAAGAAAAAAGATGACTTTGCGACCGAAGTATTAGAGGCGAGTAAATAATTATTATTAAAAATTAAAACACCCATTTG
>CAYWQC010000091.1:0-4302 GCA_964460405.1 uncultured Staphylococcaceae bacterium
TTCATAAACACATCTCTTTCTCGGGAATAATATTAACTATTATCACATAAAATATCATTAAATGATATAATTACAAAAGGGTAAATGTATGAAACTATTTGTCGGTTTAGGAAATCCAGGAATAAAATATCAAGCAACTAGACACAACATGGGATTCATGGTTATTGATAATCTTGCAGACAGTCTAGGTGTTGATATTGATAAAAATGATTTTAAGGGTAGATATGCTCGTTTTAAATATAAGGGTGAGGATATCATCCTGTTTAAGCCACTAACCTTTATGAATTTATCTGGGGAAGCCCTCGTTGCCATCCGCCAATTTTTTAAAGTTGAACTGGTTGATATTGTCGTTGTCTTTGATGATATGGATTTAGAACCAGGGCAAATTCGTCTACGTCTAAACGGGTCTAGCGGTGGTCAAAAGGGCATGAAAAACATCATCGATTTATTAGGTAGTACGGAGATTAAACGTATTCGTGTAGGGATTGGTAAACCTACCTACAACAGTGTCGACTATGTATTAGGTCGCGCCAGTGGTGAGGAAAAAGAAAAACTAGATGAAGCAGTAAATATGGCAAGTAAAGCTTTGAAGGACACACTTGATTATGGCTTCCTTCATGCGATGGCACACTTTAACGTACGTAAACCCAAAGAGAAAGAACTGGTTAGAACTGATTGAACATACTAGAGCTCATTAAGAAAAGTAACGCCTACCCCCCCTTCAGCAAAAATAAGGGGACTTTTGTTATGGATGAAGTAATTGGTCCAAGCCTTTTTGTTGCCACTCGCTTCTTGGAAAACCCGCAAAATTACTTACTTGTGACGCCAAATATGTATGTGGCTCAACGTGTTCTTAGTTTTCTCCAAACCTTTGTCAACTCCGAGCAATTATTGTTTTACCCCCATGATGACTTACTGCAAACTGAAGTCCTTTCGGCCAGCAAGGAATTAGAGGCTCAACGCCTTTATACCTTATATCAACTCCTTCAAGGAGGGAAGCATATTGTGGTTACGAGTGTTGGTGGTTTAACACGCCATACAATTGAACGAGATATTTTTGAAAAACACATTGTCACACTCAAGAAAAATAAGGAATATAAACTCAATCAAATTATTCAAATTCTCAGCGAAAATGGCTATCAAAGAGTTAACAAAATAGATCAGACTCTTCAGTTTGCGCTTCGAGGAGATATTTTGGATATTTATAGTGTTAACGCTATTCATCCGATTAGAATTGAATTTTTTGGAGACGAAATTGAATCAATTAGACATTTTGATATGATCAGTCAACATTCGATTGATGAAATTGACGCAGCGACGATTGTTCCGGCAAGCGAAGTTATTCTTAATGAAGACGCTCTCAATTCGCTCATCGAAAAAATGCGCAATCAGTCATATGCTGAAGGAAAAAAACTTGATGTTGCCGAAGCAGAATATCTTGTTGAGAACATTGATAACCATATTGAACTTATCAAAGAGAGAACAAACAGCACGCAAATATATAAATATTTTTGTCTCAGTCCTTTTTACAATCATAGTGTTATCGAATATATGGATAATCCCACTGTTCTTCTCATCAATCGTGTTCAAATTGAAGAAAGTGAAACGCGGAACTTGACTGAGTCTAATAGTTTTTTATATGAACAAGTTCAAAAGCAAAAAACACTAGCAAATTTGAGTTATTTTCGTGGATTAAATCGCATTTTAACATTTTATTCTAATATCATTTCGATCGAAGAATTTAGTACTAATAAACAGCAAATAAGGGTTGATCTTATTCCTTTTTCGACGATATTTCCTCACTTTAAAGATTTTGTTTTAAAACTGGAAGAGCATAAAAAGCATGGAGAGAATGTCGTCATATCCACTAATAATCAAGCCCAACAAAACTCGATTATTGAACTTCTGTCCTTGCATGATTTCGCCTATACCCTTAATGACTTTACCGCTCCGATTTGTCTGACTTTTGATTATTATCCTCAAGGCTTTGAATTTAAGGAACAGAAGTTAGTCGTTTATACAAGTAAGGAACTATTTAATACCCCTCGTAATAATCTTCGATTTAGCCATCGTTTTAAAACCGCGACAATTCTTCATTCCTATGAACAACTACAACCAGGAGATTATATCGTTCATGAATATCACGGAATAGGTAAATTTTTAGATGTTGTTACCCGCGATAGCAGTGTTGGGCACCGCGATTTTCTAAAAATTGCATATGGTGGTGAAGATATGTTATTTGTTCCTCTCGAGCAATTTCAACTAGTAAGGAAATATGCGGGACGAGAAGGGGTTGCTCCCAAACTGAATCGTCTCAATTCAGCACAATGGGAAAAAACCAAACGTCGGATCAAGGAAAGAATTAATGAAATTGCTGATCAGTTGATTGCAACACAGGTGGAACGTGTTAAAAATAAAGGCTATGCCTTTGCCCCTGATGAAGAACTTCAACAAATGTTTGAAGCGAGTTTCCCCTATGTGTTAACCCAAGATCAACAACAGTCACTAGATGAGATTAAGCAAGATATGGAAAGCGAAGTACCGATGGATCGACTTTTATGTGGTGACGTTGGTTTTGGTAAGACTGAAATAGCCCTTAGATCGGCATTTAAGGCAATCAGCAATAGGAAGCAAGTTGCTTTCCTTTGTCCAACGACACTACTTGCTCGCCAACATTATGAGGTTGCAAAAGAACGCTATGCAAAATTTGGCATTCGTATTGCACATATTTCCCGTCTTGTTCCTGAGCGGGAACAATTACAAATCATTAAGCTAATTAATGAGGGAAAATATGATCTTGTCATTGGGACACACCGTCTCTTATCTAAAAGTATACATTTTAGAGATTTAGGACTATTAATTGTTGATGAAGAACAAAGATTTGGCGTTGAACAAAAAGAAGCGATCAAACAATATAAGGCCACAATTGATGTTCTAACGTTGAGTGCAACACCGATTCCGCGGACCCTACAAATGGCGCTAGTCGGCATGAGAGGGTTATCGCAAATTAACACGCCACCTAGTGATCGTATGCCAATTCAAACATATGTCATCCCTCGTCGCGATGGTGTTGTTCGTGAGCTTATCGAGCGGGAATTACAAAGAGAAGGACAAGTCTTTTATCTTCATAATCGGGTCAGAACAATTTATGAGACTGCAAATAAAATCACAAGAATGGTCAATGCCGCTCAGGTTGGCGTAGTTCATGGACAGATGGAACGAGATGAAATCGAAGATGTTATGATGAAATTTTATAGTGGCGAAATTAATGTTTTAGTCTGTACATCAATTATAGAAAACGGGATTGACGTTCCTAACGCAAACATGATTATTGTCGAAAATGCGGGTAGTTTCGGCCTTGCTCAACTTTATCAAATAAAGGGACGTGTTGGTCGTGGTGACCGTATTGCTTATGCTTATTTGCTATATAATGAAGGAAAGAAACTTACCGAGGATGGTAAAAAACGTCTCAAGGCCATTCAAGAGTTTACTGAGTTAGGGAGTGGTTATAAAATTGCTCAACGCGACTTAATGATTCGGGGTGCGGGAGATATTCTTGGTCCCGAACAGGCTGGGTTTATCGACTCAGTTGGTATTGATATGTATATCAAATTATTGAATGAGACAATGGCCGAGAAAAAGAGCGGGAAAAGCAATAATGATGAGGAAATAAGACTAACGACTCTTCTCAACATTGATGCATATATTCCTGAAAATTATGCGAACAAACCAGATAAAATCGAACTATATCAGGCGATTAAAGCGACAAAAACCTTACCCCAAGTGAAGAAACTTGAGGCTAGTACTAAAGATATATATGGCAAATTACCACAGCCTGTTAGTCTCCTGTTCCGCAAACGTATCATTGATATTATTCTTGATAGTAAAACGACTTACATTGATCAAATAATCGACGAAGAAACATTTATTGAAGTGCTATTAGGGGACGTATTTATGAAGATCACTGGGGCGGGAACTAAATTGTTTGATAATTTAAACCAATATATTGGGAGCATACGTGTGACTATTAAAGACAAACGATTATCACTGAAAATTTATAAGATGGGTGATTGGTTTACAATTTTTGAAAAGGTCATTTTAGAAAGTGTGAAAATAGTTATACAAGGGATGAAAGAACATGAGAATTGATAAGTATTTAAAACTCACGCGGATAATCAAACGGCGACAAGTGGCAAAAGAAATCATTGATAGTGGTCGTGTTGCTATTAACAATCGGACAGTAAAACCTTCAGCTACTGTCAAGGTTGGCGATATTTTGACATTGAAATTTAGCAAAAACAC
>CAYWQC010000092.1:0-4234 GCA_964460405.1 uncultured Staphylococcaceae bacterium
GGAATTTTCAAGCCAATTACGGGGTAGACAATACCAAGAATTTACCCATCAACAACGACGGGAAATTCGGACTTTTGTGAGTTGTGCATTGCACAAGCGAGAAATTGCTCGTTTCACACTTCTACAATATGGTCTTGATGACATTGACCCACTCTATCAATGTATTGTCATCGTGTTCCTTTGTAACAAATATTTTCTCAAAATTGTACAAGTGGATATTGAACAGCTCTTAACATGGATTGAGGTTGAAGAAGATAGAACTAAAATTGCTGAAGCTGAAGTTGTAACCGGCGAGGTTAAGAGTCTATTTCCCAGCCAACTTGATTTTAAATCGCCATTTGCTCTTTCCCTTCGATATAACTTCCCAATTGACTTTATTGAACGATTAATTGATGATCTTGGATTCAATAAGACACAGAGATTTCTTGATAAATATAGTAATGTTTATCAGATTCATGGCCGTCTAAATACGATTAAAACAGACGCTGAGACTTTCTATCAAAACCATCAAGATTTTAGTCCAATTGATCTTAAAGATGCATTTGTGTATCAAGGTAAAGCGTCGATTAAATCACTTCCAAGCTATAAGGATTGTTCGTTTTATACAATGCCAGTAACGGATTTACAGATAGCCGAGAAAATGGTTAGTTTCAGTCCCCAGACAGCCCTGATCGTTGAACAAGAAAAGACATCGATGATGATTGACCTTGCTAAACAGCTACCTCAACTTACACTTGAGATGATTGTCGCGTCAAAACATCGATATCATGTCGTCAATAGTGTGATTGCAATGTTTGAACTGCAGCAAGTCAGTGTGGCAACAGATGATCGTATTGAGGTGCTTAATCTTTATGACCTGATTTATTTGACACCGACATCCTCTAACCTCGAACAAATCAAAGCTCGCCCCGATTTCTTTATCGGTTTTGACTTAGAAAAAGATTACGCAAGCGCCATTTATCAACAATTAGAAGATTATCAAAAACACGTGGCCCCAGACGGTCACATGGTGGTCAAAGTTGGATCGTTATTGCGCAGTGAAACCATTGAAATTAGCACAAAATTTATTGAGCAACATTCCGATTTCACTCTAGAATTCCAACGGCAGTACATGCCATATCACCGTGAACAAACCATTGCCTACTATGCTATATTTAGAAAGAAAATAACTGATGAAAACAAATCTCTTTAATTACACACATGAACAACTAACTGAACATTTACTCGCCATGGGCGAAAAGAAATTTAGAGCCACACAATTATACTCTTGGATTTATGAAAAGAATGTTTTAGATTTTGCGCAAATGAGTGACGTCTCAAAACACTCAATAGCCAAACTCGAAGACGCATTTCATTTTCACCTCCCCAAAATTTACAGTCGTCAGGATAGTAGTGATGGTACTATTAAACTATTACTCGAACTCGAGGATGGCGCCCTCATTGAAACAGTTTTGATGCGTTATGCGTATGGCAATTCTGTGTGTGTGACTTCACAAGTCGGATGTAACATGGGTTGTAAATTTTGTGCGTCTGGCTTGCTAAAGAAAAAACGTGATTTAACCGCTGCAGAAATGGTTGGACAAGTTTATACCGTCAATCATTTGCTGAAACAACAAGAAGGCCAAGCTCGAGTATCTCACGTTGTCGTGATGGGAATTGGCGAACCTTTTGACAATTATGACAATGTCATGAGCTTTATTCGTATTATTAATCATCCCAAAGCTTTTGCAATCGGGGCGAGGCATATAACTGTGTCGACATGTGGTATTGTGCCACGTATCCGGCAATTTGCTCATGAAGGCATCCAAGTAAAACTTGCGATTTCTCTTCATGGACCAAGCGATGATATTCGTAACCGCATCATGCCAATCAATAATCGTTATCCTGTTGCAGAACTTATCGACGCCGCTAAATACTATGAGCATGTCACGAATAAACGTGTGACATTTGAATACATTCTCATTGATGAGGTTAATGATGGTATCGCTCAAGCTAGGGACCTAACTAAATTAATTGATGGTATGCTCGGGCACGTCAATCTTATCCCCTATAATCCGGTAGACGAGCATGGCTTCAAACGCAGTCGCACGGCTCATCAAAAAGCTTTTTTTGATTATTTAATGCAACATGGAGTTAATACCACGCTCAGAAAAGAGTTTGGTACTGATATTGATGCTGCCTGTGGACAACTCCGGGCCAAGAAGGAACGTGAACGTCATGTCTAATGGTACTTTCTTTGCGCGCTCCAATCGTGGACTTGTCCGCCTCCACAATGAGGATGTTGCCGCGGTTAACATTAATGCGAACAATGATGTTCTTCTGATTGTTGCCGATGGTATGGGAGGTTATGAAAAGGGAGATTATGCTGCAAAAGTTGCGGTTGATTGCCTTGTTGATGCATTTAACAATCATGGGCGTTTTTTTACAACCGGGCAAGTGGTTCGCTTTCTAAGAAGAGCAGTCAAAACCGCGAACCGGATTATTTATGAGGAAAGTCAAACCGACATTCAATTACAAAATATGGGCACGACATTAGTCGCTGCTTTGATTCACAAAAACCACATTGTTGTTCTCAATATTGGTGATTCACGCGCCTATGCTTTTCGTCAACAAAAGCTTCAACAGTTAAGTCAGGATCACTCGTATGTTCAATATTTAGTGAGAACCGGACAAATCAGTGATGAAACAGCGAAAACTCATCCAAAACGTCATGTTTTACTTAATGCCCTTGGCAATTTACCATCATGCAATATGGATTTATTCCGTCTTAAATATCAGGGAGAAAAAATTCTCCTCTGTTCAGATGGCCTCTATAATAGCCTTGAATTAAGAGATATTGAGACGATTTTAGCCACTGAGGATACAAGTGAACAAAAAGGACAAATGCTCATCTCACTGGCAAATAATCGTGGTGGAGAAGACAACATTGCCGTTGCTTTATGGGAGCCAAGTCATGATTAATATTGGTGATCTCATCGATGAACGATACCGTTTAATTACCCTACTTGGTGAGGGAGGAATGGGGGCTGTTTATGAAGCCCTTGATATCATCACACGGCGGAGAGTCGCCATTAAATTTCTTAAGCCCGAAGTCGCAAAAGACCGGGAAAATTTGGCACGTTTCGAACGCGAGGCACGAGCTATGGCAACATTAGCTCACCAAAATATTGTCTCGGTTTTAAATATTGGGACGTATCAATCACTCCCATACATGATTAATGAATTAGTGCCAGGAAAGACGTTGGATGAAGAACTTGAAAGTCGTACTAAGTTCACGTATCTTGAGGCTATTGACATTGTAGACCAACTCTGCACTGCCCTAAAAACCGCGCACGCTAAGAATGTCATCCATCGTGATGTGAAACCAAGTAATATCTATATTTCTAGCGATGGTATTGTGAAGCTGGGTGATTTTGGGATTGCCGAATTTTCCCACGCGCAAAAACTCACACAAAATAGTAGCATTCTCGGCAGTGCTCATTATTTGGCTCCAGAAATTTGCCAAGGAAAGAAAGCTACCTTTCAAAGTGACATTTATGCCCTAGGCATTACACTTTTCCAACTTGTAACAGGGCGTGTTCCCTTTGATGGAGAAAGTATTGTAGATGTAGCAATCAAGCAAATTAAGGAACCACTTCCTAGTCCACGTCGTTTTGTCCATAGTTTCCCTAAATCACTTGAGAAAGTGATACGAAAGGCGACTAAAAAAAGACCTAAAGACCGCTACTTAGATGTGGAAGCACTAAAAAGAGATCTAGCCATGTTAAAGAAGAATGATAAATTATTGAAACCACGTCAATCCATCTGGGTGCGCTGGTTTGGGTTTGCAGATGAAGCCTAATGTTTTTCTAGTTGTTGGCAAATCGCGGACACGTTATTTAGTTGAAATAGACAATAAGCCGGTCATTGTTCAGGCATGTATCGATTTTATTCGTGCAAAAACACCAATTTATGTAGGTGATATTGTTGAGGTTGATCTTTCTAGTTTACAAATCACTCACGCGATCGAGCGCCGTAATTTTTTGATTCGTCCACCTGTGGCTAATGTTGATCAAGTCCTTGTGGTCATGTCACTTGTTGAACCGGACTTCTCGCTCTTACTTGTTGAAAAATTTTTGGCATATGCTCATTTTGCTCGCGTAAAACCCGTCATTGTCCTGACTAAAAAAGATAAAATTTCTGAGAAAAAAATGATTGATGCTATCGTCCACTTACTTGTCACGTTACATGTTGA
>CAYWQC010000093.1:0-4081 GCA_964460405.1 uncultured Staphylococcaceae bacterium
CATCGGCTTTCCCTTGCCCGGTTGCCATCAAAACAATTTTTTTAGCTCGCATAATTGTTTTAATCCCCATTGTAACGGCTTGTTTTGGCACTTCGTCCAAACTATTAAAAAATCGTAAATTATCAAGACGAGTTTGCTGTGTCAATTTAACAACAAATGTCTCACTATCAAACGAGGATCCTGGCTCATTAAATCCGATATGTCCATTACTGCCAATTCCTAAAATTTGAATATCAATCGTATCTTTTAATAGAGCCTGGGTATAGTTATCAATGTCCTCTTCTGCTGTTGCGAAATCATTATGAGGAATGTGAATATTTTTCGCTTCAATGTCAACATGATTAAAAAGCTGCTTATGCATAAAACTGTAATAACTTTCCGGATGATTCCTATCAATGCCTAGGTATTCATCCAGATTATATGCTTTAACCTTTTTAAAACTGATTTTCTTCTGCTTGTAGGCGTCAATTAGCAACTGATAGAGTCCAATTGGTGTCGAACCTGTTGCTAATCCAAGTATAGATTGTGGTTGTTTTTGAAGTTGGGCAATTAAAATCTGACTAGCCTTAAAACTAACTTCTCTGTAGTCTTTACAAATAATGAGTTCCATAAATTCCTTTTTTCTAAAGCTAAATAAAAAACGCCAAAAGTGTTCGTTTTTTAAATAGTTTTATTTCTTATAATAATACATATATTTTAGCACCAAAGTTGATTGTGTTAAAGACCAAAATGTTCAATTCATACTTGAGGCAAGCCCTTGTTCAATAAACTCTAAGATTGTTTAGTCAGGTGTGATAAATAGGTTGATTCCCTATGTGATAAGTGTCATTTTAAACGTTACACATGCTCAGTGTCTTCTTTAATAAAATTGGCACAAACTCCAATATTAGCAGTTTTTTAAACTAAAAAGATGTAAAGAAGCCTTGGAGATGATTCAACTTCTTGAATCAGAACAATTCCTTGCTTCTATTGATTATCGTTTAATCTCTTTGTCTCATTATTTATAGTAATGTTCATGATTCAAAATTTTGAATCCACGATACACCTGTTCTAAGAGTATGACTTTCATCAACTGATGGGGGAATGTCAAATCAGAAAATGATACAAGTTGATTGGCTCTTTGTTTGACCTCATCACTAAGACCGAGTGATCCACCAATAATAAATGTTAATTTAGACCCTCCTTGAACCATTCCCTTTTCAATGAGTTCTGCGAATGTGTCACTCGTATATTTTCGGCCTTCAATGGCAAGAGCGATAACAAACTCTCGCTCTGTTATCTTACCTAATATGAGTCGTCCTTCATGGTCCATAACTTGTTTTTTATCAGACTCACTTGCATTGTCATCACATGCTAAATCCTTAATTTCAACATGATTTACGTTGCAAAACTTACTAATCCTTTTAGTATACTCACTAATCAGGCTACGAAGTGCCCCTTCTTTAATTTTGCCGACACTAATAAAATTAATCGTCAAGACGACCACCCCATATCGGTTCATACTGTTTGGCGGCTCTAATACTAATATGCGTGATATCTATATCTTTTTTAGGTAAAATCTTTTTAAATGCCGCAATCGCAACATCTGGTGTATTTGCTTCTTCACTCAAATGGGCAAGGATGATTTCACGGGTGTTTTCTCCTACCATTTCTGCAATATAATGGGCGCTGGCTTCGTTGGACAAATGCCCTTTATCTCCAAGAATTCTTTGAATTAAAACATAAGGTCGCTTCGTTTGCAGTAACATACGTTCGTTATGATTGGACTCAATGATATAGTACTGTTTATTTTTCATATAGGAAATATTGCGATCACTAATGTATCCAGTGTCGGTCATATAGACCATTGATTCTTCGCCATCATCAATCACGAAACCGACAGAGTCAGGTGCATCATGACTTGTTGGTAGCACAAAAAGATTAAAACCACCAACAGAAAAAGATGTATATGGGGTAATGATGTTAATATCAGGGTGAGTGAAAGTCTGCCGGGTTGCATATATTTTATTTTTGCTAATTTTGACATAATCTCTTAAAAAGTGATCACGATGATTGTGAGTGTATATCACAGCGTCGATATCGTCTAATGTGAGATTAAATTTGGCTAGACGTCGATTAAAATCGCTAAGTGCTAGACCAAGATCTATCAAAATTCTACCAGCCTTACACTCTATAACAGTGGCGTTTCCCTTTGATCCACTCGCTAGAATGTAATAGCGCATTATTCAGGACTACCTTTGCGATTGTTGTACTCATCTTGCATCGCTTTGATGCTCATTCTTAATTGTGTATCAGGTTCAGAGAAACTCGCACAAGCCTTGAAAAAGATGAGTGTAGAGGTACCAATTTCACCGTTGCGATTTTTGGCTATCATAATATCCACAAGTGAAGGAGCAAGTTCGTTTGGGTTTGCTTTTAATGTCGAATAATAGCTACCATATTGACTATCTTTTTCTTTTAACGTTCCTTGTTCAAGATAATAATCTTCTCTAAACATAAGCATGACGACATCGGCATCCTGTTCTAAGCCCCCCGATTCACGTAAATCCGACAATGAAGGTCGTTTACTTGGTCGTCTTTCCACTTCCCGTGAAAGTTGAGATAAGGCAATAACGGTAATGTCTAACTCACGGGCTAATTCTTTGAGAGTTCGTGAAATTTCACTCACTTCAAGCTGACGACTTTCCGTTTTTTTATGTGTGGTCACAAGACCAATATAGTCGATGAGAATCGCGCATAAATTAGGGTTCTCATTTTTTAACTTACGTGTTTTAATGACAATGTCGGAAATCTTAATACCTGCAGTTTCATCAAAATACAGTGGAATTGAACCTAAGACGGCTAGTCCATCCTTAACTTTAACAAGATCATTTTTACTCATATGATTTGTTTGAATGTTTTTATAAGTGACATAACTCTCGGCAGAAACAAGTCTCATCATCATTTGCCTTGATGGCATTTCTACAGAAAAGAAACCGACGGTCTTTTGATTTTTCTTTGCCATATTTAGGGCAAGATTAAGGGCGAAAGCAGTTTTACCAACAGCAGGACGTGCTGCAATGATAATATAATCTCCTTTTTGGAAGCCGTGTGTTAAGTTGTTAAGATCACTATACCCAGTATTTACACCAGTAAGACTTCCCGTTGAGGACTTAGCGAGTTCTTTCATGTGCTTCTCAAGTTTCGCCGCTAATACTTTAGTCGATTCAAAATCGACAATTCTTCTTTTCTGAGCGATGTCTGAAATATCGGCATTAATTTGACCGATAAAGTCGTTTATTTCGGGAATTTCCGATGTTTTATACTCGAATATTTTTTGGTCAAGAACCGCTAGAGAATCACGAAGGAGACGATAATCTTCGAGCTTTTTACAATAATCTTTCATAGCAGAGTAAGTAAAAGCAGCTTCTGTCATGTCACGCAGATATTCAAAACCACCAACAGAGTTTTTCGCTTTCATTGATTCAAGTTGTTCAACCACAGTAAGGAGGTCAATAGTGACATTTTTTTCAAATAAAATACTGATTGCTTTAAAAATCGTACGATGGTCATTATCAACATTAGGAAAACATTCTTCCGTTAAATTTTGCAAACCATAACTACATGAGTCATTGTCATTAATCATCAAACCTAATACAGTTTTTTCTAATTCGTTGTTATGTGGGACCACCAATGAAGGATCACGAAATCTAAATGGTTCGTTGCTATATTGCTTGCTTTTACTTGCTGACATTAACTTACTCCTTTGCTTTTACAACAACTTTTAACTCACCAACTACACCACGATACAGTTCAATTTTTACAATCGTTGTTCCTAGTTGGTTGATGGGCGTGTAATTAACAAACTTACGTTTATCAACAATAATGTTATACGTATCCTTAAGTTGCTTCTCAATTTGCTTGGCAGAAATTGAACCAAAAGTCTTGCCATTTTCCCCTGTAGAGAGAGTAAATTCACAGAAAACCTTAGCAAACTGATCGGCTGTTTTTTTAGCGGTTGCGATATTTTGCTGTTCGGTTATAGCAGCTTTTTCTTGTTGATTGTTAAGAACTTCTTTGCTCTTCATCGTAAACAGAACTG
>CAYWQC010000094.1:0-3879 GCA_964460405.1 uncultured Staphylococcaceae bacterium
CTCTTCGGTCCAAAGTGGTACTTGAATGAGGCGAAAACTCGATTGACCAAATGGTTCAAGAATAATACCAACTTTAGCCAATGCTTGTAGTTTCTCACTATCTAAATTTGCTGCCTCTGCTAATGAGTAGTCAAGAACTCGTGGGACAAGTGGGGCCTTAACCTTGAGCTCTGAATTGAGTGTTTTTTGAAATGTCTCATAATTAATTCGTTCGGCAGCAGCGTGCTGATCAATCAAATAGAAACCACCCTCACCATCCTCACAAACAAGGTAGGTCATATTCAGTTGTGCTACAGCACGGATATGTTGGTTAACAGTGTTATCTATTTGAGTTTGTGCTGTGTTTTGTTTAAGATTATTGGCAAATGTGAGTTGTAAATCATCACTTTGTTCTTGTGTGGTATGAGCTTGAAAATCTAATTGTGTTTGTTCAACATAAGGTGTAGCAACAGGCGTGGCTTGTTGATATTTTTCCGGTTGTGGATCGAAGATAAGTGATTGCTCCAATAAAAAAGAGGGAATGGTTTTAATAAGCATCTCATTGAGTTCGTTTTCCTTTGAGAAGCGTACTTCTCGTTTACTCGGATGAACATTGACATCAACTAGTCCTGGTTCAATGCTAAAATCTAAGACCACAAAAGGATAGCGTGTGTCGGCAAGAAAATCATGATAAGCACTGATAATTGCATTTTGAACCTTTGGCATATATACGTTGCGTCCATTTAGATTCGTAATGATTCCATAGCGATTCGAGCGTGATAGTTCGGCCTTGCCTAAATATCCACTCACCTTAAAGTCAGGTGTTTCAATTTGATATTCAACTAGATTTTTTGCGGTAAAAACACCATATACATTCATAATTGTTTCATGCAATTGCCCACGACCAGATGTCTTAAGACGGGGTTTATCATCAATTAACAGAGTAAAAGCAACATCGCTATGAGCAAGGGCAAGTCGGGCTACGACATCAACAATTGCACTCGTTTCAGTATAGTCGCTTTTAAGGTATTTTAGTCGTGCTGGCGTATTATAAAAAAGTTCAAAAACTTCGATTAATGTTCCTTGTCTAAGCGGGGCATCATCAATTTTCATGTCATCACCATGAATTTGAACGTGCGTGCCTACATCAACACCATCACTCGTCACCATGTCGACGCGACTAATAGCAGCAATGGAGGCTAGTGCCTCTCCACGAAATCCTAATGTCTTTATTTTAAATAGATCAAATTCATCAAGGATTTTACTTGTCGCATGACGAAGAAAAGCCGTTTTGGCATCTTGTCTATCCATGCCATCGCCATCATCTTCAACAGCGATGTATGTTCTTCCTGCCTGATTGGCTCTGATCGTAATGACTTTGGCGTGTGCGTCCAAAGCATTTTCCACTAGTTCTTTGACCACACTTGCGGGTCGTTCTATCACTTCTCCGGCCGCAATCTGATTGGCTAACTGTGTATCCATCACATGAATCTTACTCATGTTCATCAATCCTTAACTTAAGTTTGTGCAACACATCTAGTGCCTGCATTGGCGTGAGACGATTGGGGTCAATGGCTTTAAGTTCAGCGAGTAATTGATTATCAACCGTTGTAGGCCTCTGTGATTTAATGGCTTCAACATTAGCATGTTGCCCAGTTTCTAATTGCTGGAGAACGTCTTTGGCTCTTTTAATGATTGGGTAGGGAAGGTCAGCAAGCGTTGCAACATTAATACCATACGACTTATTCATTGGCCCGTCTTTTACTTTATATAAGAAGGTAATATCATCTTTATTTTCTTTAACCTCAACATGAATGTTTTTGAGATTTTTAATATGTTCATCTAAAAAAGTCAGTTCGTGATAGTGAGTAGAAAAAACCGTCTTCGCCTTAATGTTCTCACCCACATATTCAATCATGGCTTGCGCAAGCGCCATTCCATCATAAGTTGCAGTACCCCGGCCAATTTCATCAAAAATGAGTAGTGAATGTTCACTAGCATGACGAAGAGCGACATTGGCTTCACTCATTTCAACCATGAAAGTGGATTGTCCGCTGACAAGATCATCACTTGCACCAATGCGTGTGAAAATTTGGTCAAACACCATTAGATTTGCAGCTTTTGCTGGTACAAACGAACCCATTTGCGCCAAAATAACAATCAGCGCTAATTGGCGCATATATGTTGATTTACCACCCATGTTAGGCCCGGTAATTAATAAAATATCCGTGTTTTCATCCATGATAATGTCATTAGCGACATAACGCTTTTTTTTCAAGACAGTATCCACGACAGGATGACGTCCTTCTTTAATCGCAATAAGTCGTTGATTGTTAAAGGTCGGTTTAACAAAATGATGATCAATCGCAGCGGTGGTCAATGAAATCATCACATCAAGTTCGGCAACAATATCGGCAATGGTTTGAATTTTCCGTGTATATTTTTTAACCTCGAGTAGTAAGGAAGCATAAAGATGCTTCTCAAGTTCACTTTTACGTTCTTCAGCACTAAGAATTTGTGCTTCTTTTTCTTTTAATGCTTCATTAATATAGCGTTCACCATTTTTGGTTGTTTGCTTACGAATATATCCATACTCATCTTTAACAAGATCAATTTGTGAGTTCGTCACTTCAATATAATATCCAAACACGCGATTATACCCAATTTTGAGGTTTTTAATGCCCGTTTTCGCTTTTTCTTGCTCTTCTAGTTCGAGAATAAACTGTCTAGAGTGTCGACTAATTTTAATTAGTTCATCGAGCTCTTTATGATAACCGACATTAAAAATATCACCGTTTGCAATGACTAATGGGGCATCTTCACTGATGGCCTTTTCAAGAAGCGTAATCAACGGAGTGCTATCAAATGCCCTTTCAACGAGTTGTTCAAGCTCAGGATGCCCGAGTTTACTCAGCTTGTCTCTGATTGTTTCAAATGCCTTTAGCGATCCTTTAAGACGCAACAACTCCTTAGGGTTTGCATTACCAAAACTAATGCGAGCAATGATCCGTTCAAAATCATAAATGACTTCAAGACAATCACGGATTTCTTCACGAGTTACAAAATTAACAGTCAAGGCGTCAATCATCAGTTGGCGGCGATAAATCGCTGGTAATTCTCGGAGCGGTTGCTGAATATAATGAATTAATAGACGACGACCCATCGCTGTTTTTGTGTGGTCAAGCAACCAAAAAAGCGAACCAAACTTGTCTTCACTCCTAATCGTTCGTGTCAGTTCTAAATTCACCCGGCTAAAACTATCAATCTGTAAATAATCACTGGGACGACTCACATTAATCAACTTGAGATAAGAAAGATCACGACGTTGAATTTTTACAAGATAATTAATGAGACGAGCGCCAACATGAACAAGCCCTTGATCTTTAACAAGGGAAAAAAGTTCTTGATATTGGCTACGTAAATGAACGTCATCTTCATAAGAGGTGACGATATTAAATGTTTGTTCGATTTTTTTAATCAGTTTAGGATCAAACATTGTACTAACAACAATTTCTTTAGCGCCAAGATTAGCGATAAAATTGGCTAAGGAGCTGCTAGACTTGTCTAGACGAGTGACGGCAATATCACCGGTTGAAATATCTGCGTAACAAAGCGCATAATCAACAAGTGTTTCATCTAAGGCGATAATGTAGTTGTTATGGGTTTCATCAAAATCAATAACGGCACCAGGGGTAACGATTTGAACAATGCCTCGATCCACCAAACCCTTACTCGTGGCGGGATCTTCTAATTGCTCAACAATGCCGACCTTATAACCTGCGCCTACGAGTTTTTGTAAATAAGACTGGCTAGCGTGATAGGGAATTCCACACATAGGAATTTTTTGATTGTTACCTGCTGCCTTCTTCGTTAGAACGAGCTGTAATACTTTACTGACTA
>CAYWQC010000095.1:0-3866 GCA_964460405.1 uncultured Staphylococcaceae bacterium
TGATTTCATGATATTTTTCTCCTTAAATATAACAGTAGTAATTATATATAATTAATCTTTGATAATCAACCCTGATACATGTCTAAATGATACTTTTTTACGATTTTTTTAAGGATTTCGGGACTGACTCCATTTTCTTTAAAGAACTGCTGTTGATCAAATGCTTCTTGAAGCGCTAGACGCGCGCGATAAATAAAATAGATAGCGAGCGAGCGTACATCCAACTCGTCGTATGTATAGGGGAACAGTTCAATGGCTTTTTGTAGACCGAGTTGTCGAGCAAAGCGATGCACTGTTGTGTGTTTATTGAATGCATCTAAGTACTTTAAGAAAGCGCGGATACTCGGATGTGTATCAAGTAAAAAGAATGCATTTGTCTTTATTTTGATAAGCTTGCCATAGTAATTGACATAAAAAGTCGTTGATGGAAAAAGTTGATAAATTTCGTTTAGGAGGATGTATGCGACATTAAACCCATAGTCACGGCTTAGAGCGTCACTAATTTCTTGTTGATATTGAGTGGGAGATACGGACAAATTCTTTAATTGCGTCAGTGCATGAAGAACATCCTCGAAACGCTCACTATTGAGGCGAGACAACCATTTATCTTCATCAAGTTGGTCTCGTTTTGCCATTTTGGCTATCTCGCGATTAATGTCGGCTTCTTTTTGAGTCAGCAAGGCTTCAACCGCTTGAGAAACATAGGGTTTTTCCCGGTACTCCACGATGGCTTTCAGGGCCTGGCTGAAGTCTTTGAGTTCAAGGAGAATACCCACATGTAAATCAATGGTCGCTGCGGGTTGAAAAGCAAAAAAAGCGTCACGATTTACATGCAGTGTTTGCAGGGCTGCCTCAAACTGCCCTAGTTTTATGTCAAGGCGGATTTTCTCGAGTAGTAGCGATAATTTACTTTCCATGTTTATGATTTTATCATAACAGTACCCATTGGTCTTAAAAAAAGAGCAAATCGTAGCGACATGAATAGCGATTGAAAATATTTACATTGCATGTGACGGCCAACAAGCATATAATAATCACCGGTTCAACGAGGTAACCTATTATGAATAAAGAAAACATCCGCAATATCGCCATTATCGCACACGTTGACCATGGTAAAACCACCCTAGTTAATCAACTACTTGAATACTCCGACACCCTTGAGGCTCATAACGTCTTACTGGAACGCGCCATGGACTCAAATCCCCTTGAAAGAGAAAGGGGGATTACCATTCTTGCGAAAACCACCGCTATCCAATATCAAAATTACCGTATTAACATTCTTGACACACCAGGCCATGCTGATTTTGGTGGGGAGGTTGAACGCATTATGAATATGGTGGATGGATGTTTGCTTCTTGTTGACGCATTTGAAGGGACGATGCCACAAACACGTTTTGTCCTAAAAAAGGCATTAGAAGCCCACGTCAAACCCGTCGTCGTCATTAATAAAATAGACCGTAGCAATGTTGAAATAGAACAAACTATTGAAAGCGTCCTTGAGTTATTTATTGAGCTAGGCGCTACTGATGATCTACTAGATTTCAAAATCATCTACACTTCCGGATTAAAAGGAACTTCTTCATATGAAGCTGATCCAGACAGTCAAACGGAAGGCATGGATGCCGTATTTGAGACGATTGTTAGAGAAATTCCCGCCCCCCAAGTTAATGATCAAGCGCCACTTCAATTTCAAGCAACCCTACTCGACTATAATGACTTTGTGGGCCGTATTGGCATCGGTCGTCTTCAACAGGGCACGATTCATGTCAATGATATGGTGACTTGTGTTCGTCTCGATGGGTCAACGATTAACTTTCGTATTCAAAAACTGTATGGATACCTTGGTTTAAATCGTCTGGAAATTAATGAAGCACATGCCGGAGAAATTATTGCAATTGCCGGTTTAGACGACCTCAATGTTGGTGAAACAATTAATGCCCTCAATGAGGTTAATCCCCTGCCAAGACTCCACATCGATGAGCCAACCCTAAAGATGACATTCGCGACGAACTCATCGCCCTTTGTGGGTCGTGATGGCAAATTATTAACATCACGTAAAATCGAGGAAAGACTTTACCGTGAAGTGCAAAAAGATGTTAGTTTACGCTTTCAACGCATTCCTAATTCGGAAAGCTGGATTGTGTCTGGTCGCGGGGAACTTCATCTATCGATATTAATTGAAAATATGCGACGCGAAGGCTATGAATTACAAGTGTCAAAACCTGAGGTCATTATTAAAAATATTGATGGCATTGATCACGAACCCTATGAAGATGTCCAAATTGATATCCCCAACGACTATGTTGGCGTCATCATGGAGACACTAGGATCACGTGGGGGTGATCTTGTGCATATGGATAGTGATGAGATGACGACACGTTTAGTCTACGTGATTGCCAGTCGTTCCTTACTCGGATTCATGACAAACTTTATGACCTTGACCAAGGGTTATGGAATCATTTCCCACACTTATAAAGAGTATCGCCCATTAGCAACGACACACGGAGGCATTCGTCAAATCGGCGTACTCGTTGCTACTAAAAGTGGAACAGCTACGGCTTATGCTCTTGAACATTTAGAAGAAAGAGGCACACTATTTATTAGTCCAGGTACTGAAGTTTATGAAGGGATGATTGTTGGTGAAAATCGCTATGACATGGACTTGGCTGTCAATGTCACCTTAACGAAAAATTTGACCAATCAACGATCGGCCAACAAAGATATGAAGGTGGTGTTAAAAACCCCAAGACTGCTCACAATTGAAACATGTCTTGATTATATTAACCCTGATGAATTAGTGGAAATTACTCCTGCAAACTTCCGGATGCGTAAAAAAATTCTTAACACACAAGAACGCAAAAAATTTGATTCGCGACAAAAATATAATGACTAATAAAAAATAAGGGTTAATCCTTATTTTTTTCTTTCCTTCTAGGCAAAAGGCTGAGGATGCTAGGAAGATCAATCCAACGCTTTATGATCTCAATTTTCATGAGGGCATTCGTCCAGTAATAAGCAGCGATACTTGTCAGTATGCCAATTATAAAACCACCAATTACGTCACTCGTAAAGTGAACCATAAAATAAATGCGTGTGAACCCCATCACAAGTGGAATCAACAAAAACGACCAAGCATATTTCTTGTTTAAAATGAGAAAAAACGGAAATGCAAAGGCAGTAGCCACTGTTGCATGTCCAGAGGGAAAAGCATAACCATCCTGAGCTAATGACCCTGCTTGTTGCCACCAAACAAAATAATCACTCGTGGTATCAAGAAAAGGGCGAGGACGGGCAATAACATTTTTTAATAAAATATTCGTGAGTAAAAAGCCGATTAGCATCGAGATCAGAGCAATCATGGCTACCTTTCGAGGTCTTTTAAAAAGCAACAAGAAAAGACCAAGAATAATAAAAATCATGCCACCATTACCAAGTATAGTAATAAAGCGAAATAACGAAGACAAACTTCCTTGTGTGGCTTCTAAAAACTGATGAGCAATTTGAGCAAATCCAGTATCTAAAGTATCAATCCAAGTGAGTGTAAAAGGGGTCATGGGTTAAACTTCCTTATGAAAATTTTATAGTGCGTATTATTATCATACCTTAAAATAACAAGATACACTAGTGGCTTATAGTAAGGCAAACCACCGCGTCAGCAGGTTTATTCGCGCATAAAGACAGTCAACTCATTTTTGCGATAAATAGTCAGATAACATCATTAGGTAAATCATAGCTTTACCAAATATGAAGGGCATGGGTGATACTCTAAGCATTCTCAAATTGACAATTATTGATATAAACAAAAAAACACTCTATCTATGAGTGCTTTGTTATAAATGGCGTCCCAGGAGCGCAAAGATATATGA
>CAYWQC010000096.1:0-3854 GCA_964460405.1 uncultured Staphylococcaceae bacterium
ATACATGATTAAACTTTAAATATTTTACCATAAATGATTGACAAATGTGAATGTTTATAGACGAAAACATCATGATATTTGGTTTCTTATTGAAATGTGACTATAAAATGCTTGCAATGCACCAGATAAATCAACACCACAATGATCATATTTGTTAATATTACCTCTTTTTACTGGATTGGGTATTTTTTTCAAAACAACAAGATACAGAACATCAGAGTTAAGTTTGTTGACAAAAAGATGATATTTCAATAAACTTGTGTTATAGATAAAGGCAAAACTAGAGTGATCTAGCGACGCAAAACTACAGGGTCTTATTTTATAAGGCAGCCAGTTACCTAAAGCATATGAAAGAAAGGTAATGAGGCTGCTTTTGTTAATGAACTTGAAAAACAAACATAAACTATTAATTGCTAATTTTGCAACGTTACTTGTAGGTGGCATTTTACTGACGCATTTTTCCTATGCTTGGATTAATCATAATCGCTATGTTGATAAAATCGAACTCCAAACTGGGGCTGCTCGTGTCCAAGTTGCGGGTTTTATGTTTCGCAAACTATATAGTGGCACAAGTGGGTATGTCAACCAGAGTGCCGATATTGAAGCGACACAACTACCAGGAGAGAGTGGCCAACTTTATTTCACCTTTATTGACACACTTAATACCGTTTTCACTGACCTTTCATTGAATGATTTATATTTAGATGAGCACACGCTGAATAGTGTCGCCATTCCTTCTTATTTTGTTGAACTTCAATTTGCAAGTATTGTCCCCTTGTCGTATATTCGTCTAACCATGAAGCAATTGACCCTCGAGATGGGAGAACCGGTTCCATCTTTTAATGATTTTGCTTATCGCTATGCAATTGTGTCACAGTCCTCAAGTAGTCCTCTTGATTTCGTTACGCCCAGCCAGGTGAGTACACTTCAAGGTAATACACTCAATACGGTAGGTCATGATATTGTTCTTGATGAGGCTAGTACAGGACAAATAACCTTAGCCATTCCTAGTGGAGAAGAAGTGTTTTACGCAGATAATTTTATTAAGAGTATTGTCATAGAGTTAACGCCTCATCCCCTTTTGTTCATTCAATTTTTACAAAACAATACGAGTCTTGTAGACACGAATCTTTTGATTGGCAGTAAACTTGCGTTTGATTTTGAATATTCGCTAGTTTCTTTTGGAGACTAATATGAAAACGAAAAAACATGTCAGAACCTTAATGTTAATGGTCGCCACACTGGTAGGTGGGACAGCGGCGTCGATTGGTTTTGCGAGTGCAGCCTATGTTTACAATCAACGCTATGCCACGCCAACCAATTTTAACACCACTAATATTAGTTCTTATTTCGAGGGAGGCATTGGCACTGAAGCTGCGCCATTTTTGATTGCCACACCGGATCACCTTCGCAACTTACAACGATTAAACGTTCTTGGTGTGTTTAGTCGTGAGACCCATTTTCAACTTTCGAACACAATTGCCGCAACTGGAATGAATTGGAGTGGTGATGAACTCTTACCCATTGGGACAGAAGATTATCCGTTTTACTCACAATTTGATGGTAATGGCAAACGGATTAATAACCTTGTTGTCATCGGTTCACAAACCAATGATGTAGGTATGTTTGGCTATACGGCGATGGGCAGCACCGTCCAAAACTTTATTTTGGCCGCTCCTACGGTTTATGTGACGAGTGATGATAATCCAAGTCAGCTCGCTACGACTAACCCCTTTGATCCAGTCTTAAAATCAGAAGCGATGTCACTCGCCCTTGCCTTGACCCCTAAAAGTGGTAGCGCAAAAGCGTATTTTACAACGAATAAAACGACGGTCACTGGCACGAATAGTGTTGACTATCAAATCAAATATACAAGTAGCGATGAGGCGCTTCTATATTTTGATAGTGCGACCTCACGATGGACGGTTAATACGCCTGCTAATGCAGAAACGGGAAACTATTATCCCGTCCAATTATCTGCGACTGTTTTTGGTATGTATCAAGACAAAATCATTTCCTATACCCTTGAAAGATGGCATATTAATGTCACTGATGTCGGCGATGTTAATGTTGCAAATGCGAGTTTAGGTATTAATCAAGGTTATTGGAAAACGCTTAATGATACAGACAATATTGGCTTTGGTGTTCATGGCACTTATGTGGGATTTTTTATTGGTCATCTTGATGGCGAAGCGCTTAATTTAGGACTTTATGGCGGGACAAACAACACACTTGCTGACAACGCAAAATTATATATTAGTGGCCGTAAAGTCTCATCATTTTCTACACTCATTGGTCGTTCCGTTAATGATAACGCTAACGATGACGCAAACGCCAAGTTTATTAACCGTGCTTTTGAATTTGACACGATTATTCGTGATACAAGTAACCTTTATCCTCCACTGCCTTCATCAACCTCTGGTCTTCCGACTACAGTGGCGGGTTTAGCAAATACGACATCCTCTCAATATGGTCTTTACAACACGAGAGCCCGTGACCTATCTGCTCATTATAGTGTCAATACGGATGAGTATAACTACATACGTTTTTATCCAGGACTAACCGATACGACTTACAGCGAGGGCGGAACAACCTATCAAATGCTAAATGTCACAGGACCGCTATCGGGCTATATCATTACACAAAATATTTCAACCTATCTATTTGGAACTGTTGCAACACAAATCACCTCGCTTTTACAAAATGGTGTTTGGATTTATATGTCCACGGCAAATCCTGGATGGTCAAACTTTTTACAATCGACGAGTGACACATTCGAGGCGCGGATCAAAATCCGGTATGTTGCAACCGGCAGTGATGAAAATCGCTTCCAAGTTCTTTATACGTCCTACTATCCTGAGGCAAATGCTACCTCGCGTTGGCTTCCTGTCTCACGTTTTAGTTCTGATTATTTTATGAATTTGCCAGATCTCCAAGTAGGTGGTGTCAGTGTGTATAATCCTGCGGATCATTCAGTGATTGTGAAAGATGAATTGGGAAACCCTATCACGGGCATCGTCGAACAAGAGATTGACTTTGTCTACACTAAATCCGGTTATAACTTTGAATCAAACTATAACTTATTACTTGGGTTAGGCGTTGGACGGACATGGCAAACACCAGTATATTCTGTTGGGACCACGAGTGATCAATATTACATGAGTAAGAGTAGCTATGATTTAAATACAAGTAATTTTTCCCTAAAAATTCTTAGTTTAGATCTTTTCTTCACCTCACTAGACGGTAATGTGTCCCGTCAAATTAATAATGTAGATTATATTTACAGTTTTCCAACCTTTGATGCGGGCACTCAAGCGTGGACCAATTGGCCTAGATCAAGTAATGCACGCATTAATTTTGATGTTGTGAGTGATGCTATTTTCACAAATGGCCAGTATGCGAATTATCGCTTTTATCGGAGTGTTGCATCGGGTTGGTTTACGTCTTCAACAGTGTACGGCATTCAAAATGTCACTGCTTCAGATTGGAATTTAAAGAACACAAGTGGCTACGCTAGTGGCTCATTTACGACGGGGACTTGGTAGTAATGAATAAGAAGCAAAGACATCTATTGCAATTTAGAATTCGCATGGGGATGACCCTCATCTCTTTAAGTGTGGCCTTAACTTCACTTGCGTATGTGACCTACTCTTGGTTTATGTTTAATAGGACCGCGACAATCGATGCTCTAGAAATTTCAGTTGAACAGCAAATTGAATATGATCTCAAATATTTTGTAAGCAATGGTAATGAAGGCTATCCTAGTAGCGATTATGAACTTGATGATGTCGATGTGACCCTCAGCGACTATAGTAGCGAGTTTCTTCCAGTCGATCCTGATTTTCATCAATACA
>CAYWQC010000097.1:0-3794 GCA_964460405.1 uncultured Staphylococcaceae bacterium
ATGTGAGAAAAACCCCTTATTAAAGCAAAAAAAGATCTGATACGAATTGTATCAAACCTATGCTTCTTATATGGTGCAGCCAGAGAGACTCGAACTCTCACACGATGAAGTACTAGCTCCTGAAACTAGCGCGTCTACCAATTCCGCCATGGCTGCCTGTTATGCGGGTGGGTTTTTCGCCACCGCATCTGTGATTAGAGAAATGTAATCACTAAACAAGTGTGTGCCACCGAAATTATTATACACTTCCTGCGAATTCAAACTCAAAACATTTGTGTCGTTTTTATAATTTTCTTGGTAGCGGGCATACATGTCATTAAATGTATCGAGTTGATAAAAGTCTCCTTCTAAATAACTGACTATTATACTGTAATAACTCTGTTGCCAACTTTCGTTGGTGTCAATATTAAACCCACTCATAGTATCAATAATCGTATAAAGGAATAGGCGGTTATCCTGCCAATTACGTCCATTACCTTGCAGTTTAGAATGGAAGGGAGAAATATTGGCGAGTGTCAGTCCACCATGTTCATCAAAACCAATTCCTAATGCCCAGTCATAATCATAGGGGATAAAGTAGGCTTTATTATTTTCTCCAGGATTAAAGAAAATATAATAATTATTCCCGTTATTACGCATATCATCTTCATTGCCCGTTAAATAAGAAAGAGCGGCAAAGTTAAGAAAACTATCAATATCGACAACTGCCTCAAGATTTGCGGCATATTCCGAAGGTGACCTTCCTTCATTTTCAGAAAGTACACGCATGAGATTAATTAAATTGGCATGGGGATTTAACGCGTCAAATTCTTTAGCGTCATAACGTGGAACATATTCAGAAAATTTGTCTTCTTCACCAATCATATTTGGATAATCTAAATATTCTTGATAATTTAAGTTTCCCTTATTCCAACCATCGCGACCTGGTCCCCAACCGACTTTATAAAGATCACCTTTAGCGTCATCTTTATTGAAATAGCGTTGCAATAAATCCTTATCAATTGTTTCATTAATGACCGCGACACCAAAATCAGATATTCGTCCATCAACATCCATATTAAACTTTCCTAAAGTTGAATTAGGAGCAATAAGACCACCCTTTTGGAACAAAGAAAAAGCAAATGCTTGATTAATCATCGATTCATCATTAGTTTTATACATCTTGATATCAAGCTTATCCATGCCGTTTTTACCATCAATATCATCAAGGAATTTACGTTCATCACGAGCAATATAATCTTCATCAGTGGCGACCCACGTTTTACGTAAGCCAAACTGATCATAAATAGGTTCATCCCATACTTCATTAAACGAGAGTTTAAAACTAAACACATCCGCAACACGACCCTCATGCATGAAATAATAACCACGAGACGTATTGCCCTTACGGCGCATGCCAACTTCATCAAAGTGATGTGCTGTCCCATTGACACTAATGGTCACATCAACCGGCCAATATAAATCTTGTAAGGTTGAGGATGCGTGACCATATTGATCCATAAGATTAAAAATCGTTTCCGTGCCACTAATATCGACAATAATTTTAGTATTAGGATGCCAAAACTCGTAATAAGCTGCGGTGGCAAATGTTTTAGCTTCACTTGGGTAAGTAAATCCGCTATACATACTCATTAATGGATCAACTGGGTCGATGCTCGTTGACGTTTGACTGATAGGGGTATCACTTCCATCCCCACTTGTCGGATTTTGACTTTCGTCGCTAGTTGTCAGACTATTCTCACTATCATCATTTGATCTACTTGAACTAATCGGTACAAATGTACAGCCAGAAAGAATCAGTGTTAATATCGGAATAAATATAAAACGCTTTTTCATATCTCATTCCTCCCACCTTATTTTAACATAGCCATTTCATCGTTTACATATAATATGAGTGCTCGGTATAAATGCCTAATATTTGCGATGACTTATAGTCATCTTTATGCTTTAATTACTTTAATGTTATAATTTAGACTCGAGGATTTATTATGAATAAAAACAGTCAAACAAAAGCAGTAAAAACTAAACGTCCACAGACGATAGGTGAAGAAATCGCCAATGCTGTCTCCCATGGTGTCATGGCAGCGTTAGGGGTATGGGCCCTTGTCCTCCTCATATTAAAATCAAATGATGGTATCTCACTTTTTGCCGGTATCATTTATGGCGTTTCGATTTTTCTACTCCATCTAATGTCTTGTTTATATCACTCCCTTTCATTTACAAAAGCTAAGGGTGTCTTCAAACGCTTTGATCATATTTCGATTTTTCTTCTTATTGGCGGAACATTCGCCCCTGCCCTTCTCTTACTTCCTGGACTAAGAGATCCACTTATGGGGCTAAGCACCGGTTGGTGGTTATTTATCATTCAATGGTTTTTTATTACAGTTGGGATTGTCTTTAAGTCAATTTGGGTTCATAAATTTCAAGCGTTCCACTATGTCATCTACCTGATTTTAGGTTGGTCTGCTCTTGTGTTTATTACCGAGCTTTATGCCTTTAGTATTCCCGCCTTCTGGCTCATCCTCGCAGGAGGACTATCGTATACTGTTGGGACCATCTTTTATGCCCTCTCAAGTCGCATGAAATACTTTCACTTTGTCTGGCACATTTTTGTGGCCGCTGCCGCAGTGATTCACTTTATTGGTATTTACTTCTTCATTTACTAAAACATCCTCACCGCAAAATAAAAACGCTTCTAATGAAGCGTCTTTTTTTAGCTTAATTATCGAATTAGAAATTCGTCTGATCAGGATCACTAGTCAAACCAAATAGACCTCTCAGTCCATCTATCTTTTTGATGTCCTCTTCATCTAACGTAAAATCAAATAATTGATAGTTTTCTTTCATCCGGCTTGGCGTTATTGTCTTAGGAAGCGGGAGATATCCGTGTTCAAGGCTCCATCTTAAGACGACTTGCCCAACTGTGCGACCATATTTTTGGGCAATATCTTGAAGCAGTGGTTCACCAAATATTTTTCCTGTCCCGAGAGGACTATACGCCTCCGTGAGAATATCATGAGCTTCGTTGAATGCGACAACGTCTGGTTGCATATCACTAGGATTGACGAAGATTTGATTGACAGTTGGTTTCACTGTTGCAGTTTTGAGCAGGGCTTCGAGATGGTGAATACGGAAGTTAGAAACACCAATGGCTCTAATTTTTCCGGCTTTATAAGCATCTTCCATCGCGCGATACACTTCACGGTTACGGGCTTCATAATCGGGCCGACAGCTGATAGGATTTGGCCAGTGAATAATATATAAATCAATATAATCAAGTCCGAGCCTAGCTAAACTTTCTTCAATTGCCTTTGCTGCATCTTCATAGGTGACGTGACGATTGGTGAGTTTCGTTGTTAGAAAAATGTCTTGGCGGGCAATGCCACTATCACGAATGGCCTGACCAACACTTTCTTCATTGTAATAGCCTTCGGCACTATCGATGTGACGATAACCTACTTTAAGGGCTTCGGTGACGGCTTGATAAGCTTCATCGCCATTTTTGATTTGCCACGTACCAAACGCGAGTACGGGAATTTTAACACCATTATTGAGCGTGTAAGTGGCATGAGGAGACGACAAATCGACATTGTTGAGAAATTTTGATTTAAACATAATCACTCCTTGCTTTATTGATACAATTTAAGTATAGGCGATTCACGCTTAAATATAAAATAAAGTACCTAAGTTTTCTTTGTGTAAGAAAAAAACACTCGTTATGAGTGTTCATTCAACATTGTAATGGTGGAGCTGACGAGGATCGAACTCGCTACCTCTTCCATGCCATGGAAGCG
>CAYWQC010000098.1:0-3599 GCA_964460405.1 uncultured Staphylococcaceae bacterium
CTAAAACTAGCACGAGAACAACATATTGATTTTATTCTTGCGATTGGTGGTGGTTCTGTTATTGATGTTGCAAAAACTGTTGCTGTTGCTTATGACTACGAAGGGGATCCTCTTGATTTTAACGCTCATAAAGTGAAAGCTAAGGGTGCAATTCCTATCGGTGTCATTTTGACGCACTCGGCCGCAGGAAGTGATATGTCTACAAGCGCGGTTATTAGTGATAGCCAGCAAAAGTTTAAACAAGGATTTAATAGTGAATTTAATCGCCCACTATTTACGATTAATAATCCTCGTTACACACTGACATTATCACCAGAACAAACCGCCATTGGCATTGTTGATATCATGATGCATACCCTTGAGCGTTATTTTAACGAATCAAGTCCTGCCTTACTAAGTGATTCTCTTGCTGAAGCCCTACTTGCTAATGTCATTGAAAATGCCAATTTACTCATCGACAACCCAAACAATCTTGAGGCAAGAGCAAACATCATGTTAGCAAATACGTTTTCTCATAACGGCATCACTGGTATGGGGAAAGATCAAAAGATGCCAGTTCATCTACTAGAACACGCACTCAGTGCTAAATTTCCTGCGGTCCCTCATGGGGCTGGGCTCGCTATTATTTTTCCAGCATGGGCTCGCTTTTACCAACGTTTAGATGGTGATAAGTTTGATCGCTTTGCCCGAAAAGTGTTTAATCTTCATCACGAGGACAAGGAAACGAATGGTCGATTGGCCATTGTTGCCCTTGAAGACTTGTTTATAAAAATGGGTCTATCTCTTAATCTTTCTTCATTTGGTGTTAGCAAGAAAGACTTAGAAGACTTAGCCGATATCGTCACAAAGGGTGGCGTTAATACCGTTTATCATTATATTAAACCACTAGATAAAAATGCTGTAATAGCCATTTATCAAGATTGTTTATAGGAGAAACATATGAAAAAAGAAGATTTTTTAACGTTAGTTGTCTACGCACTCATGTTTGTAATTGCCCTCTTTATTGGATTACAAATTGTTCAACCAGCCCTTAGTGATTTGGGTTATTTTGCCTTGGGCGAGCAATATACGTTTGCCACGATTGTGATTTTGATTGGGATTGTTATTAATGTTATCTTGTTTGAAGTAGGCCATATCCTTGGTGCCGTTATCGGTGGATATAAAATTTTATCAGTCAATTTTCTTGGTCTTTGTTTTTATCGTACCCATGACCATTGGAAATTTGGTTTTAAATCCTTTCAAGGTCTCACAGGCGAGACACGCATCCTTGCTAAAAAAGAAGGAGCAAATCCTCGTCTCCATCTATTTGGGCCTTTACTATTAGTCATGTTTGAGTTTGTCGTTGCCATCCTCATTTATATTTTTACAAAAAACGATCAAATCATTCATCATGGTTCGCTTATCGTTGCCGGCATTGGTGTGCTATTACTTATTTATAACATTATGCCATTTAAGCTTGATACGATGACGGATGGATATTATTTGATGATGTTATCAAAAAAAGTAAATATTGATGCTTACAATGAACTTATTCGTATTGAGTCGCTTATTTTTGAAAATAAACCAGTAGAAGACATTCGTACCTTTGATCAAATCACCACACTAACAAGTCGGGTGAATATGTATAAGATTTATGACTATATTGATAAGAATGATTTTGAGAGTGCACAAAAACTCATTGATTTAATGATTGAGCACAAACAAAGCATCGAGGTTGAAGTGAGTAGTCGTGCCTATGCGCAAAAACTTTATATTATCTTATTAACCAAAACAAAAGAAGACGCAGATCAATTTTGGTTTGAAGTCATGAGTGGTAAGGAACGGAAGTTTGTTAGCAATGATGTTTCAATGGAATCATTGAGGGCTTATCTTCTCTATAATGGTGTTGTGACTAAAAGTGAATCCGAGTGTGAATTTGTAATCAAGCGTGTGCCTAAGGCACTCAAACAATCAATGGATAATCATCGTCGAGAGATTGAAATTAAACTATTTGGAGAGGCCCTTCGTATCGTACGTGAGCAGAATCCAAAATGGGTGTTGGAAGACCCAATTATCAAACACAAATAATCTAATAAAAAATGCGTGAATTTGATCCACGCATTTTTTGTTGCTCTTATTAACTATTCTTTTTTAGTTTTGACGAGAGCGTCTCTAATTTCAGTGAGTAAGACGATTTCTGGACTTGGAGCAGGTTCCACGACAGGGACCACTTCAGGTTCAGGCTTTTTGTTTCTTGCTTTGAATTGTTCTCTTTTTTCACTAATTGTCATCACAATTTTGATAATTAGGAAAAGAACAAATGCAATCAATAAAAAGTCGATGACTGCTTGAAGGAAGTTACCATAGTATAGGGCGTGTTCAGCTTCAACAACAACACCATCAACCACGACGGCGTCACTAAAGACAAACTTCCATTCACCAATTGCCTTGCCACCAGCGAGGCCAATAATTGGCATTAAAATATCGTTGACGAGACTTTTAACAATAGCGGTAAAAGCGGAACCAATGATGAGACCTACTGCAAGGTCTAGGACATTACCACGGGTAATGAACTTTTTAAAATCGGCAAAAAACTTTTTCATATTTACTAACTCCTTAAATATATTGTAGCACTTACGTTTTAATAAGTAAGTGATAAAACTTTTATAACTTTATTTAACATCACAATAAACGTATAATGAAAAAGTAACACATTTCAGGAGGTGCCCAATGGCAAGAATTAAAATCGTTACCGATACCACCGCCGATTTGACTAAAGAGATGTACCAAAAATTTGACTGTGAAGTTTTACCGCTTCTTGTCACCATCGATAATAAGACTTATGAAGACACCGTTGAAATCACAACACCTGAACTTTATCAGATTATGGAAGAAAAGAACTTGCTTCCGAAAACAAGTGCGATTAGTCCTGAAGTGTTCCTTGAAACATTTAAGAAGATTAAGGCAGAAGGTTACGATGGGATTATCGTCACAGGTATTGGTTCAAATATGTCCTCAACCATGCAAAGTGCCAACATAGCTGTCTCACAAATGGAAGACTTTCCCATTCGCATCGTTGATTCCCTCTCCCTTTCATCGGGCACAGGCTTATTAATTGTAAAGGGTCGTGAATATCTTGAACAGGGTCATAGTCTTGATGAAACTGCTGACTATATGAACTCACTCGTACCAAAGGTACGCGCCCAATTCATTGTTGAAAGCCTTGATATTATTTATCGTGGGGGACGTATTAGTGGGGCAAAATACTTATTCGGCAAAATGTTAAAAGCCCATCCGTTCATTCAAATGAATGATGCTAAATTAGTGGTCGCTGATACCCCAAAGGGAAAAATCCATCGCGCTCTTGACCGATTATTTGACGTTTTCCTTAGTGACTTAAAAGAAGGTATTGATATTTCTACCGTATTTATTACCCATAGTGTCGCTCCCGATTATGTTGATTATTATTTGAATAAAATTAAAGACTATGTCCCAGAGGACAATGTTCATGTTACGGAAGCTGGAGCCGTTATCTCCGCGCATTGTGGTCCGGGTACCATTGGCATTCTCTATATTAAAAAATAAGCGGTTGTTGACCTAAAATTAAACCCTGCTGAAAA
>CAYWQC010000099.1:0-3543 GCA_964460405.1 uncultured Staphylococcaceae bacterium
GGCGCTCCTTCTCACTGATGCGAATTATCAAACGGTGCCCTTGATTTTTAACCTCCTTAGATCAAGTAACCCTGCTACGTTTGATCTTGGACTTATTTATATGATTCTAACAGTATCAATCGTTCCACTTCTTCTTGTATATCTTATGCTTTCAAGACTAATTATTGGCGGACTCACCGCTGGAAGTGTTAAGGGTTAACATGACAAAAGATCCATTTTTCTGGGGAACGGCCACTTCAAGTTTCCAAATTGAAGGAGGACACGATAAGGACGGTAGAACGCCCTCAATTTGGGATGTATACACAGTGACACCAGGGAAAGTCAAAAATAATGATGACGGAAGATTAGGTATTAACCACTTTGACTATTATGAACAAGATCTTGCCTACTTATCAAAATTAGGTGTCAATAGTTACCGCTTCTCCCTATCTTGGAGTCGCATTATCCCCCATAAGAACGGCCATGTTAACAGTAAAGGTCTTGCTTATTATGATAAGATTCTTGACCAACTAGAAGCACAGGGTATTCGTCCATTTGTGACCCTATATCATTGGGATCTTCCAACTTATCTTCAAGAGGATGGCGGTTGGGAAAACCGTGAAACCGCACTAGCGTTTGCACATTTTACTCGTGTTGTTGTTCAACATTTCCAAAATCGTGTCAACGATTACATTACCATTAACGAACCACAATGTATTATTCATTTAGGTCATCGTACCCTTGAACATGCACCAGGTATTTATCTCGATGAAAGGCGAGCTGTAAGGGCAGTCCATCATTTATTGCTCGCTCATGGATTGGCGGTACAAACGATTCGCCAACATCATCCAAACGCTAAAATTGGTTTTGCCCCTACTTCAACAGCAGCTATCCCTTTTAGTGATCATCCACGCGATCTTCTCGCAGCGAAAAAGAGTTATTTTGCTCTTAATTATGGCGCTTTTGATGGGGTTACTCTCTATAGTGATCCTGTTTTCCTAGGGGATTATCCGCCCCAGTTTTATCACTACTATCAAGAATACTTACCCTCAACGTATCGAGAAGATTTAAAAATCATTAGTCAACCCCTTGATTTTTGTTATCAAAACTTTTATACAGGATATTATGTAAAGGCCCTTGCAAATGGTGAACCTATTCGCGTGCCATATCGACATGATAATACCCGAGGGGTGTTTCAGTGGCTCTATAAGGTACCAGAAGCTTTATATTATGGTCCGAAATTTTTATATGAACGCTATCAAAAGCCAATTATTATTAGTGAAAATGGCATTTCTGTCATTGATGAATTAGTTAAAGAACACCCCCTAAAAACAAAACACGAGGTCCAAGATTATTATATTGATGACACTCAGCGAATTGATTACTATAAAAGTTACATTAAAGAATTGCTAAGAGCCAAACTTGATGGTGTTGACATTCGTGGTTATTTTGCATGGTCCTTATTTGATAACTTTGAGTGGGCGTGGGGTTATCAAGCCCGTTTCGGATTAATCTATGTCGATTTTCAAAGTTATGCCCGCTACCCTAAAGAGTCATTCTACTTCTATAAACAATTAATCGAACAATATCGTGACATTTAAAAAAATTCCTGTTAATCACTAACAGGAATCTTTTTTTACACGAGTTTTCGTAAGGCCTTAAGAATTTCCACCATGGCCCACGTATCTTGTTTACAATATTCAAGCATATTTTCGTATGTCTGATTAAATTGTTCACCACTAAGGGAGGAGAGTCTGAGGTAGGCAAGTTGAGCCTCAGTGCCATTATGTACCTCCATGAGTCGACTATAATCGAGGTGTGGCGCAAAAATGGGCAGTACTTTTTTTATCGAATATGATCGTTGTAAATATTCATGATAGTAGCTAATGCCTGGTATCGCTTCTTTGTCACCATAATAGGCCTCGATAATGTCTTTGCTTGGCTTGATAAAATGCATAAGGTCCATGGTTCGATTAACAATCGACATTAATGCCTGAGCATATTGAGGAAAAATCTTAGCTAACTCTTTCATTCTTCCCTTTTCAAACCCTTGATTGTAGGCAACAACTTCACCCTTACCATCGTTGGGAATGGCTTTAATTAGCGCCTTAACGAGTGCTTCACGCTCATCCTTACTTCCACTAGCAAGATAAGCAATCTGATCTTGTTCTTTATCACAGACACCTGGTTGACGTTCAATATGGAGTGAAAATTGAAAAACAGATTGTTGATATGGTTTTTCACCCTTAAAAAGTGGGAGTGGCGCATTCATCGTTTCGAAATCAAGATGATAAAGAGGATATTTTAAGTCATTGAGTTTACGAGCAATAAATTCTTTGTCGACATATGCTTCTTTACTTTCTAAAACGCGATATTGAATTTTTTGTTTAGCCGTCAACCATTCATAATTAACATCCAATGCTTGAGTTATTCCGCGATCAATGAGTTCTTCAATACTGTAGCGATCCTTTGTTCCCGGAATGAGAAAACCACGAAAACCATCAATATAGGTAAATACTGAGTTTTTATCTGGGACATGCTTGTCTTGTTTACATTTACTCAGCCAGGGACATTCACGAAACCCTTTGCCATATAAACATTTACTTTTTTCCAAGGAAACGACGTCTCCGGATGCTTCGAGAATACGTTGCTTAACAGTGGCAAAGTCTTTGGCAATGATTGCTTGCCACTCCTCAGTGATTTTTGTCAGATCAATAAGTGTAATTACATCATTGGCATTATATATTGCTTTCCCATGCTCATCGGTCTGGCCATCAAAAACATAATTAGTATTTAGCACTGCTAGATAATAACAAACGGGCTTCTCTGGTCGTTGGCTTCCATTTTCTAATAGATATCTTTGCCACGCTAAATCATAGACATAACGACCATGATCACCGACACGGTCGAACAATTTTTGCCGTTTTTTATAATAAGCATCATGTAGTTCTTCTCCCGGGAATAATTCTTTAAGCATCAAATTACCATCCGCAGTCTCAATAAAAAACGGATAAGATTCTTTTTTGTATTGATAAGCTAAATCAATGAATTTTTTTGATGTTGTCGCCTTTGTTTCAATCAACCGTATGCAATGTTCATCTTCCTGAACGACATCAGTAAACGTAAAAAAATTAAAACCATCTTCAAAAAGATTAAGGATTTTTTGACCGACAATTTGGTCATCATGTCTTTGGCCAGCTTGAATTGTGCCACCAAACAAATTGTAAGCTCGCTGTGCCGATAATTGTTCAATTTGAAAGTATGTATCCTGCATGAGTGCAAGTAACTTGTCTTCTTTAAGAAGGTGAAGCATTGATAAATCCTCATCATTTTCTTCTCCTTCTTCAGCCGTACTCGTATCACGACCCTCACTCATGTATTCAAGAATTTTTGCGTTAAACTCTTCTTTCATAAGGGTGATTTTTTCTTCATCACTCTCCATGGCCAAATCCTTCTTGTAATCACGAACTAATGTTGATGTTTGATTTTCAAAATAGGCTGCTCTTGGACAGCGTAAGTATTTTAAAAAGGTCGACTTTGATACTTTATTCATATGACCTCCAA
>CAYWQC010000100.1:0-3449 GCA_964460405.1 uncultured Staphylococcaceae bacterium
TGATAAATTAGAAGGGATTCTCGATTTCCATAACAAACATACAAAAGTTAAAGACGTTTCCTAACATGAAATGGTTGATAAAGTTAACGCTTTACTCGAAACCATAGGGGGAAAACGTCAATTACCTGAAGGTAAAAAATTCACTGACATGTTTAGTGAAACAAGAGACGCAACACTCAGCCAATTACAAAAGAGTGAAAATGAATTTAAAACAACATTTGGACCACTCTTGACTGATTATGTTGACATGACTAAAAAAATCACTAAAGCCCAGCAAGAAGCTGGAACCAAAAAAGAAGATTTGAACTAAGGAGGTTCACGCATGAATAAAGTCGGAATTATATTTGATTCGACCGCTGTTATACCCCAGGATAAAACAGAGAAATACGGTTTTGAATTTGTCTCTTTATATTTAGATATTGATGGTAAGAGCCAACTCTCTACATCAATTGATGAAGCGGAATTTCTTGCTAACTTTAGCAGTTTTTCATCGCTAAAAAGCTCTTCACCTTCACCCCAAGCCTTTGTGGACGCTTATGAAAAACAGTTTGCTAAGGGTTTTGAAAACATTCTTGTTTTACCACTTTCTTCAAAACTAAGTGCCACACATGATGTCGCTATTATTGCGCGAGGCATGCTTGAAGAAGATAAGCAAAAGCGCATTGTTGTCTTGGATTCACTAGTTTGTAGTCTAGGCTTTGATTCATTGATGCAATCGATGTATCCCTTCTTAGACAAGGATTTAGATATCGATGAACTTGCAAGTATTGTCATGGATCATGCAAAAAATTCAAGTATTCTTTTTGAAATCAAATATCTTAAACATCTTTATCGTGGTGGGCGTCTTAAAAAGATTTCACTGATTGTTGGCGAAATTTTAAAAATTAAGCCACTTATTGAATTTAGTGAAGGTGTGTTGAAGATTGCCGCTAAAAATCGCAATCGTAACAAAAATATCGAGCATATTATTAGTAATATTAGGACGCTAAGTCAAAACTTCAAGCATGTCTATGTGAACCACTTTTCGTTTAAGGAAGATGATGCAGCCGTCAACATCATTCTTGAGAAGATTAAGAATGAATTTAACAATGTTATGTTAAATTTCACAAGCCGTATTTGCCCTGTATATATCTCTCACGTTGGAAATAGTGGATATGCAATTGCAATGACTGCGCATAACTAGTACAATAAAACACAGCATTTAGGTAGGTAAATTATATGAAAAAGAAAACAATGAAAATATCGGGTGGAGAACTAGTAGGTTATATAATAAGCGGGTTAATCGCTCTTGGTGGATTTACGCTTGCCGCATTAGGCATCATTGGTCGTAATTTGTCCAGTATAGACAATCCTCTTCGTCAGGCCAATGATAAATTTGCCGATGCAATTACCTTAGGATTCCAACCACTTGGCGCCATTATACTACTTGTCGGTGTCATTATTGCCGTCATCATCTTATTGGTGGTGGGAAAACGTGTTGATGTTGAAGATGAAAGACAAGCACGTCGACAACAACGCTTTAGTCTTGAACAAGAAGGTGAAGGCGAATCTAACGCTTAAGTTGATCTTTTTAAAAAAAGAAATGCTGTCTCACGACAGCATTTTTTAATTAGTCTTTTAGGTAGTAGTAACCGAGTGATTTAAGATTCTCATCAAGCTTAATGATAAGAGGTGCACCGGTTGGAATTTCAAACTCGACAATTTTATCATCACTAATTTCTAACAAATATTTCGCGAGCGCCCGTAGGGAATTACCATGGGCGGCAATAATGACTTTTTTACCTTCTTCGAGATCTTTTTTAATCATTTGCTCATAGTAAGGAAGGACACGAGTCACTGTATCTTTCAAACTTTCACCATTAGGTTCACCTTCCACCGGGTTTTCACTCGCAAGTGGAGGGACATCATATGAGCGACGCCATATATGGACTTGCTCAGGACTGTATTTTTCCGCGGTTTCTTTTTTATTTAAACCTTGTAGGCCACCATAATGTCTTTCATTGAGGCGAAAACTTTTATGGATAGGAATGTCCTTTTGTCCGAGTTCATCAAGAATAAATCCAAGGGTACGTTGTGCACGTGTGAGTGCACTTGTATAAGCAACATCAAAATGGTAACCTTTTCGCTTCAGCAGTTGTCCTGCCTCTTTAGCTTCTTTGACGCCTTGTTCGCTTAAGTCGATGTCAGTCCAACCTGTAAATCTATTTTCAAGATTCCATAAAGACTGACCATGTCTTACTAATACTAATTCAATCATTTCTTTCTCCTTTTTATTAGTCAGCTAGAGATCCCATTGGATCCCATGGTTTAAGCACAATCGGTGCTTTTTCCCACATTGCTAGCTGTTCTTTACTTAAATACTTTTTATTAATAACGGCTTGATATACATAACGATCAAACCATGAATCACTACAAACATAGTAGCCATCTTTGCCACCCTTTGTTCCCCATGAATTTTCAATTTTCCAGCGTTTAGGGGTGTGATTGTCTAGATGAACACCACTGAGAACCATGGCGTGATTCATTGCTCCCTGCGAGTAGGTCAATTGGTCGGCTTTTGACATTTCAAAGTTCATATCAAGAACACTTTCATAATCAAAACTTTGATCATCCCAGACGCCCTTATTGCGATCGCCATCGTTAGCAACATCACTACCAAACCAGACGAGCTCATTGTTTTTGAGTTGGGCGATGACTAAAGCTTTGAGTTCATCTATCGGGAGGTTAAGATATTTAATATCGGGGGCTCCAACGACATTACCGAGGTAAGAAACGGTAAAGGTCCGATGAAAGGGTTTATCAAATGTTGGGGCGTTGATAATTGAGATATAGTCAGCGAGTACATCGCCAATAATATCATGATAAAACTTTTGTGGGGTTAAATCTTTAATGACATGATAACCTTCTTCATTTGTGTATTCAAAGTCAAAGGTTGTCGGTATCTCGCCAAAGTTTGAGACAAGGAGACTATAAAGTTCGTCAAGTGTTTGTGCTTTTAGGTCAGTAAGAGCAACATGATCCTTTTTAATTTGTCGTGCTTTTGCAGCATATTGACGAAGTTTCAAGTCAAATAACTTGTTAATAAAACGGGTATTACTCGAATTGTTTGTTTCGGGCATGATCACCTGTGGGACGACGCCATATTTTTCGATGACAGCGACAAACATATCCCATTGCCCACCATCTTGGATACCGGTCTTAAGAATGTGTTGAAAAGTGCGGTCATCACTATCAGCATCTAGAAAATCATTGACGCTTTCTAAGAAGTAGTTAATTTTTTCGAACTTATCAAATAGAGCGGTGTAATTTTGTGACAATTCAAAGTCCTTGAGTCCGAATTTTTTAGCGACAATTTCGCGTAAAACATTTAGGCCTGCAAAAATCCAGCATCTTCCAGTTTGTTTTTGGTTGGAGACGGGGAGCGTTTTTATTTCATTGGAAAATAAAAA
>CAYWQC010000101.1:0-3359 GCA_964460405.1 uncultured Staphylococcaceae bacterium
ACCACCTGTTTTGATATGTACTATTCACCCTTAGAAACAGTTAAAGCTGCAATTGATACAGGGTTTAGGGCAGTACTTGTTGGAACAGTCACCAAATTTAAAGAGAGCGTCGAGGAAATGAAGGCGGCTTATAAAACGATCAACCAAATGCATCGTCTTGTTCGGTATGAACTAGGCTTTCATGCAGAATATACTGCTAACGAAGAAATATTAAAGGAATTAGCTAAAGCTAGTGAAGAACTAAATGCACCAATTTGGAGTCATATTGCCGAAACAGAACGCGAAGTCGACGAATGTATTGAACGACATGGTATGACCCCAGCTGCTTATATCGAGTCACTTGGTCTATATCGTCATGGTGGTGGTGGATTTCATGGAGTTCATTTTAGAGAAGAAGATTTTGATGTTTATAAACGTAACGGTCTAAATATAGTCACTAATCCAAGTGCGAATACCAAACTAGCTAGTGGTATTGCTCCGGTAAAACGCTATCTAGATGAAAAAATCAACATTGCGATTGGTACTGACGGACCTGCTAGTAATAATGCACTTGATTTTTTTCGTGAAATGTTTTTAGTCACTGGTTTAGCAAAATTGAGAGAACAAGATGCTAGTGTTGTAGATGCGATGGCGGTTCTCAAGATGGCTACGGTAAATGGAGCTCATGCATTAGGACTCGTAGAAGCTGACATTCTTGCTGAGGGAAAACTTGCTGATATCATTATGATTGATCTTGCACAACCAAACATGCAACCTATCAATAATATTGAAAAAAATATCGTATATAGTGGTTCTAAGTCTAATGTTTATTTAACAATGATTGATGGTAAAATCCTCTATGAAAACGGTGAATTTTTCTTAGATGAATCAATTGACACAATTTATGAGAATGCACAAATGATTACCAATCGTATTAAAGGAAAGAAGGAATGACCTACCTTTGGCAGAAAAATGATTTTTCTCCAGCAGATTTGGAAAGAATTAGTCGCAGTCGAACGACATTGGATTTAGAGGCAATGACAACCTTAGGATTATTTCATGCCTATGGAACACATGGTTATAGACAATCTAGTGATGAGGCAACGAGGATTCTCAACGATGCCATGGCTAAAAAACACGCACAAGCATTTTTTGTCTATGGAAAACTTGTTGCTCAAGATTTTTTCAAAGGAAAGAAAGACATTACAAAAAGTGTTGCCTACCTTAAAAAAAGTGCAGAGTTAGGTTTTGATTTGGCAATGGCAAAATTAGGTGATTACTATCTTGAGGGAAAAGGCGTTAAAAAAAGCTATCGTGACGCTGAAAAATGGTTAACTAAAGCCCGTCATCAGTCAGCGATTCCTGGATTAAATCACTTAATAGAAGTGTATACAAATCTAGGGTATCTTGATAAAGTTGAAGAATTACAGCAACTGGTTAGTCGTTACATCAATATTAAACCTTATAAAATATAGAAGATGATATGAGTTTTTTTGTTTATGTGATAGCGCTATGATTATGTTATAGTTATGGTTTCATTTCACAATCTTTTTCCTTTTTGCTATGCTTTACCTGTAGTGATATGCTACAAAATCTATAAAAGGAGAGTATTTAATGAGTAAATACGTCATCATTACGGACGCAACTTGCGACCTACCTCAACAACTTGTTGAGAAATTCAAACTCGATTATATTCCAATGGAAGTAAATTTTGGTGAAGAAGTCTATAAACAATATCTTGATGAAAGGGATCTAAAACTAGATGATTTTTATAATCGCTTAGATAAAGGAGATTTAGCTAAAACAACCTTGATTGCTTCGCAAATCTTTATTGAAAAGTTTCGCCCCTATTTAGAAAAAGGGGTTGATGTGTTTTATTTAGGTCTCAGCAGTGGTCTTTCTGCGACATGGATGCAAGCCAATTTTGCCAAGGGTGAATTACTTGAAGAATTTCCAGACAGAAAGATTGTCTTAGTTGATACCAAGAGTGCTAGTCTTGGAGAGGGTCTACTCGTTATTGAGGCTTTGCAAAAGCAAGCAGCGGGTGCAACGATTGAAGAGGTGGCATCACATATTGAATCACTTGTTCCTCGAGTTAACACCTTGTTCGTCCCTGTTAACCTTGAAACTCTAAGACGTGGTGGCCGAATTAGCGCCGTCAAAGCCATTGTCGGTGATATGATGAACTTCAAACCCCTTCTTAGAATTGATGATGAAGGAAAAATAGTTCAAGTAGCTAAAGCTAGAGGATTTAAGAAGGCCTTAATCGAGATGGTTGAACAAAGTTCTAACCGAATTAAAGGAGAATATAATGGTCCTCTCTATATTGTCCATGCGAATGCCAAAGAATCAGCAGAACTTCTTGCAAAACTATTTGAGGAGAAACATGGTAGCGTTAACGATAAACAAATTGTGTCTCTAGGACCAGTTATTTCTGCTCATACGGGAACGGGAGCCATTTGTCTTGTTTTCCTTGGTGAACATCGATAAAAACACTAATTTTCTCTTGATTTATTCTCGCGACTTTGATAACATATTATTACATCGCGGGGTAGAGCAGAGGTAGCTCGTCGGGCCCATAACCCGGAGGTCGGGGGTTCAAATCCCTCCCCCGCAACCAAAAAAAATAACAGCCGTAATGGCTGTTTTTTTCTGCGTGTGAGTGAAACCCCAACCTCCTTATCATTTATCAGCCATTATATCGAGAGGATATGTAGTCTAAATCAGCGTAATAATTACACCAGTAACACTCAACTTTTTCCCGAGATTCAGGATTTTTAATTTCTTTATTAACATAACGGGCATGCGGTCGAATTTGGATAGGACCAATATGTAAGTTAATCATATATGCCCAATCTCTTCGCTGACAGTGTTTGATCATTTGAGTTTTTGAGACAATAACACCATAGTCTTTATCACCATGATAGATATAGTCTGCAGGTTGATAATCAGGATTTGTCCCTTGAAAAATACAGCGTTCGATTACGTTTAGTACCAGCTCTTTATTACTATTCAATTCTTGGTTTGCTTCTTTTATTCTAGCGCTTAGCAAATAGCGTAACTTTTCATAGTGGTACCGTTTTTTACCACTTCCATCAAGCGTTCCATCCCCATATTGATAGAGCAAGATAGTTTGAAGTGTACGATTGGAAACACCCTGTTCTCTGAGATATATACAAAATTTCTTGATATTTTCTTGGTGTACGACATTACTAGTTCCACTTTTCATTGAAACAAAATGTTTGTTTCCCTTGACCGATATAATAAAGTCGGGTTTAATAAATTCTTCTATTTTAATTGCGCTGACAATATCATCATCGTCAAGACTTCCATACATTTCTCTTATTAGAAATTTAAGGTTATTTGATAGTTCACAAATT
>CAYWQC010000102.1:0-3307 GCA_964460405.1 uncultured Staphylococcaceae bacterium
GGTTTATTGATCGGCTTTGCCTTTATTTCGGCAATGGGTGGCGGGACACTCGCCGTCATTTTAGGGATTTATGATGATCTAGTTTCCGCGGTGACGAATTTACGAAAAGATTTTAAAAATAGTGTGAAATATTTAGCACCTATTCTTGTTGGTGCGGTCGTTGGTATTGCCGCGCTTGCTTATCCCATCAAATTATTTCTTGAGTGGCAGCCCTTTATTGCAACCTCTTTGTTTGTTGGTTTGACAATCGGTGGTCTTGTCGTCTTTAAAACTTTAACAAAAGGGCAAGCTAATCGTTTTAATATGATTTTCGTGCTAATTGGTTTTGTCCTCGTGGCGGGAATTGGTGTCCTTTCGTGGTTTACTGCCGATGGCGCTTCTACGGCAGCACTTACCCTTACGCCCACCGAGGCAGTTGTTCTATTTCTTATAGGTTTTTTTGCAAGTTCGGCGCTGATTGCTCCCGGTATCAGTGGGACAATGTTTTTGATTTCCCTTGGTTACTACAACCGACTCCTCGATTTAATCAAATCATTCCTCTCTTTCTCAGGACCAAATTGGGGGTCCTATACCATCCTCATTCTCATCTTTACAATCGGCTTTGTTATCGGGTTTTTTATGATTTCAAAATTAATGGATTATTTACTCAAACATTTTCGCGTGGCGACGTACTTCAGCATTCTTGGCCTGATATTAGGTCAAATCATAATTTCCTACTTTAATGGGGATATTAAAACCGCTTATCAAACGATTAACTTTTCGGTTTGGCAAGTATTGTTCTCAATTTTGGCTTTATCAATTGGTGTTATTTCCTCACTTATGTTATTGAAAATTGCTGACAAAAAACAGGTAGTTCAACATATTGAGGTCGCAAAAGATGATGCGTCTTGACCGCTTTTTAAGCCACGTGGGCCTTGGTTCTCGTAAGGATGTTCGCCTGCTAGTTCGCACAAGAAGAGTAACGGTAAATGAGCAAATTGTCACAAGTGATAGTACGCAAATCAATACCTCAATCGATGTTGTTAAGTTAGATGGTGAAATCTTAGTTTATAAAGAGTTTAAATATTTTTTATTAAACAAACCCCGGGGATATGTTTGCGCCAATGAAGATCGTTTAGCACCAACAGTAATGCAACTAAATCCGTTGTTTGATCGTTTTAATGTTCACACGGTTGGGCGTCTTGATAAGGACACAACAGGTGTCCTACTATTGACAAATAATGGTCGCTTAACCCACCAACTCATCAACCCAAAATTCGAAGTTGAAAAGATTTACATAGCCACTGTAGACAAACCTTTACAATCCTTTCTCATCGATGAGTTCTCTGCTGGTTTTTTGGTTAATAATGAGTATAAAACATTGCCTTCAACTCTCGAAATCATTGATGACACAACTGCCCGTCTCATACTTAGAGAAGGTAAATATCATCAAGTAAAACGGATGTTTCTTCACTTTGGATATAAGGTCCTTACTCTTCATCGTCAACAATTTCACCAACTCACTGTCGATGACCTCGTTGTCGGAGAGTCACGCGAATTGAGTCATGAGGAAGAACTGAGTTTATTTTCGTCTTCATCCAATAAATAAACAAATTTAATATGGTTATTTTAAAGATTAATTGACAAAAAACATTTTCTAACCGCTTTGAGTGTTTATTATATAAACATTTTTTGTTTATTTGTTATAATCTATAATACGCTAGAGGAGGTCGTCTATGCCAAGAACCAAACAACAAAACGAAGTCATACGTAATCGTAGGAAGGACATGATTGTTAACGCGGCAATCCGTGTCTTCGCTACACTCCCATATAATGAAGTGACGATGTCTGCTATTGCTCGTGAAGCAAAGTGTGGTCATAGTTTAATTTATCACTATTTTGATAATATCCGCGATCTTTACGACTCTGCGATAGAGAAGATTATTCCCTCGTTTTATCCAATTATGGACTTTACCAAACTTCCTAATCAAAATCCGGAAATTAAATTTGTTGGTTTCATTATTTATATCACTCGTCTATTAAAGGAAGACGCTATGTTTCCTTATTATGTGCAAACCTTTATTCATTCTGCTAGTGTTGGTTTCCATGTTAAATCGAGTGGCCAAACCTTTATTAAACGCTTTATGCAACAAGCAATGGAACTCATCTTGATGGGACAAAAACAAGGAAAAATCATCGAAATTGATCCTGAACAAATCATTACAAGTATCTCCTTTACAATCCGTGGCATTTGCAGCAGTATCATTTTCGAAAAGAAGGGTGTCTTCAGTATGCCGGACGCTTCGGCGATATATTTACCATATTTAAAAAATCAGAAAGAGTCAGCCTAGATGGTCAAATTATTTAAATTATCAAAATCTCTATGGTGGCAACTCCTCCTTGTATTTGCCTTTGTTGCTATCCAAACTGTTTTGCAACTTCAACTTCCTGGTTATACCAACCAAATTACAAAACTCCTTAGTGAAGCAGATCCTACGATCGGCCCTGACATTAACATTATATTAATGACAGGCTTAAAAATGCTTGGCGTTTCTCTCCTCGTCTTCGTGGCGGCCATAGGGCAAATGGTGACAAACTCCTCGCTTATGGCAAGTTTTGGGCGGATTCTCCGTACTAAACTTTTTTCGCACGTTCAAACCTTTTCAGTCTCAAATGTTAATAATGTCGGAACATCAAGTCTGCTTACGCGGATGAATAGTGACACAAGGATGTTACAAGGGTTTATATTTATGCTGACGAGAACCTTTATTATGGCGCCGACATTTATGGTTGTGGGTGCTATTAAACTTTATCAAATTAATCCGATGTATATGAGCATCATTTTGATAGGCATGCCCGTTGTTCTTGTCGCCATTACCATCACTTTTAAAATTGCTTCACCTCTGTTTGGACTTGTTCAGGAAAAACTTGATTACGTGACCCTCCTCTTTAGAGAGGGCTTAACGGGTGTACGCGTTGTCCGGGCATTCAATCAAGAAAATCGTGAGTTTAGATTTTTCGACCAAGCAAATCGTTCAATGGCCGATACCAACATTAAAGTTGGTCGAATCATGGAAATTGTCAATCCCGTTATTCAAATCATTTTTAATGTATCTTATATTTCTGTGTTTGTTGTCGGTTTTATTTTATTTGAAAATAATGGTGATGCAACGAATACTGTCCTATTTAGCCAAACCATTGGCGCTTCGCAATATGTCAACAACATCATGATGTCTTTCTTGATGCTTAGTTTTGTCTTTATTATGTTCCCCCGGAGTGCTGCACGCGCTAAACGTATCGCCGCAGTATTGGATCTCCATCCTGAAAT
>CAYWQC010000103.1:0-3253 GCA_964460405.1 uncultured Staphylococcaceae bacterium
ATATGTTTAATACCGCGATCAAAAAGATGAATAGTTACATCCGCTCGTCCTTGGTTGTTAACAATGAAAATCGTATGTAGATTGGCGTGATAATATGCATGCGTTGTCGCATCTGCTGCAATAAAGATTAACTGCGTAAAATTAGATTCAAACAGGGCATAGCTATAAGTATCAAAGCAATCAACGATTGAATCCTCAAAATCGTCTACAAACTGTATATAGGGAAATTTTAGTAGTTTATTAGGCGTTTTGAAGTATAAGTCATTGTGATTTGGCAGTAGAAACGGAATATATACATCGACTCTATTATATGTAAAGTGTGGTAATTTTATTTTAATTTTATTGATTTTATTCACGCAGTTTTTCGCATCTTCTCGCACCGTATTTTCCACAGCAAGTTTGTTGATTAACCCGCGTATAACAATATTAGCTTGAACAAGCGAAAACGCGTCATTTACTCGATTGTATTTTGCAAAAACAGGCACAGTTTCAAAAACGACTTTATGACTTTCATAAAACTTATACTCGCTACTTTCCGTGAGTCGACTATGTTCAGTACTGTTTGCTAGTAGATCAAATAATTTCATTGTTTCTCCAAATAGCTTGCAACGACCCCTACAAAATGAATAGCCGCCGTTTCACTACGTAATATTCTTTTTCCTAGACCCACTCTTACAAACCCCTTGTTTTCAGCGTTTTCGACTTCTTCTGGATCAAAACCACCTTCTGGCCCAACTAATAGCACAATTGAACTTGTTGTTTTGACTTTATCGAGTAAAGCGTAGAGTTGTGTCGTCTTACCGCTATCTGCTTCATAGGCAATAAGTTTAAAGTCAGCTTTCTGCGAAAGCGCATCATTAAAGTCCTCTTTCAAATCAATAGAAGGAATGATTAAGCGTTTACTTTGTTCTGCGGCTTCTTTGGCTATTTTCTCATAACGTTGTCTTTTTTTTACATTGGAAGCATCGATTTTAACTACACTTCTTCTTGATTGAAGTAGCGTAATATGATGTACGCCTAGTTCGACCGCTTTTTGGATAACTAAGTCAGTTCGGTCTCCTTTAGCCATGACATAATAGAGTGACAACGAAACTGGTAATTCACGTTCTTCATGTTTTTTTTCTAACACAGTCGCAGTAAAAGGATTCAGTGTATCAACTTTAGCTAAGTAAAGCTGGTGAACGTCGTCGACAACTTCAAAGTAATCACCAGGTCGTGCTCGCATGACACGCGTTAGATGAAAAACATCTGCTTGTGATAGTTTAACAACTTGCGATTCAATTGTGGCAAAATAACGTTGCATTAAACGAGAAATTCGCCTTTCCCATCTTTAATTTCATGATGTCTCAAATAATAAATACCGACACCGACATGAATTGAATAAAGAAAGATAGCGCCAACAATTAGTGAAATGGTGAGATTTTCAAAAACGAAATATCCCATTAAAAAGGCCGCACCAATAATAACGAAGGTGCTCACCAAAGAAACAAGGGCGCGATACATATCACGCAAATAAAAATATGGCGCAGCAGTAAACCCAAGTAAGAAAAATAAAACGACGACCACTTTACGGCGTTTAGGCCGATAAGACTCAACACTAATCTTTTCTTGCTGGAACTTCATTGTCATATCTGTGGTTTTAACTTTTTTTGTTTTAATAGGATTAATTTGTCCACAAGTTGAACAAACCGTACAGTTTTCAGCGATTTGACTGCCACAATTTTTACACTTAGCCATAAACACCTCACATCTATTGATATTATAACAATTTTTAAGGCTTTTATTTGGCAAATATAAAAAAGTGAAGGAATTATCCTTCACTTTGTCTTAGCGTTTGAATTTTGCTTTAAATTTATCAAAGAATGATTGATTTTTTCCTTCAAGTTTTTGGTACTTCTCAAGAAGCTCTATTTGTTCTTTACTCAAATTAGATGGTGTATTAATATTCACTTCGACATATTGGTCACCAATATTGCCGCGAACATCCTTAACGCCTTTACTTTTGAGTCGGAGTTTAGTGCCTGGTTGAATACCGGCAGGTATCTTCATGCTAACATCACCATACACTGTAGGAATGTCAACTTCCATTCCTAGAGCGGCATCAACAAAGGAAATGGGAATACTAATATGTATATCATTACCTTCACGAATGAATAAATCATGTTTTTTAACGTGAACTTCAAGGTATAAATCACCATTTGGTCCGCCATTAAGTCCGCGTTCGCCCTTACCGGGAATCCGAATGTGTTGACCATGATTGATGCCAGCGGGAATCGTGACATCAAGCGTCGTTTTAACGCGATTATAACCACTACCATTACATTTATGGCACTTATTCGTAATTTCTTTTCCACTTCCCTGACAGGTTGGACAGGGTCGTTGGGTCTGCACTTGACCAAAAAGACTTTGTTGGGTCATTGTCACATAACCAGAGCCATGACAAGTATGACAAGTGTGAATATCACTACTTGACTCCGCACCGCTACCATCACAGTGGTTACACTTTTCATCATAGGTATGTTGCAGCTGAATCTTTTTACCATTAATCGCATCCATAAAATCTATACGAATACGACTGACTTGATCATTACCCTTTTGCGGTCCAGTCGGATTACGCCGTTGTTGACGTCCTCCGCCTCCGAAGAAACTTGAAAAGATATCACCTAAATCGACATCTTGAAAACCGCCTCCAAAACCTCCTTGGAAGGGATTTTGTCCGCCATTTTGATCAAAGGCAGAATGACCAAATTGATCATATGTCGCGCGTTTTTGATCATCATAAAGTACGTCATATGCCTCTTGGATTTCTTTGAATTTAGTCTCAGCACTAGCTTCTTTATTGATATCAGGATGAAATTTCTTCGCTAATTTTCGATAAGCGGATTTAATCTCATCTTTACTCGCACCCTTACTCACGCCGAGTACATCATAATAGTCACGTTTATTTGCCACGAGTTGTCTCCTTTCATACCGACAGAAAGGGTGGGATACCCACCCAGTCTATCTTAGTCTTTTTTATCGCTTTCTGAGAAGTCGGCATCGACAACATCGTCACCGCTAGCTTCAGTGCCAGTATTTTCACCTGCTTCAGGAGCGGGGCCTTGATTGGCTTGAGCTTGCGCCATAATTTCTGCGGCTTTTTCTAATTCACCGATTTTGGCTTTGAGCTTTTCATAGTCATTCTTTTCCACTGCTTCTTTTAATTCAGTGAGTAATTTTTCTACCCTTTTCTTCCGAAAAGCGAAAGATATCG
>CAYWQC010000104.1:0-3032 GCA_964460405.1 uncultured Staphylococcaceae bacterium
ATATGGCAAAGAAAGTTAAGATTATTAAAGAACAATGTATTGGATGTGGCGCCTGCAACGCAATTAGTCCCGAAGTATTTGATTGGGATGATGATGGCACCATGAAAGTCGTGACTCCTGAAGTCGATGGCGATCTCGCTGATCAAGCTGTGGAAGCTGAAACCAGCTGCCCAACCATGGCAATTGTTGTCGAATAATAACAAGTCAACAAAAAAGATAAGGATGCAATAGCATCCTTTTTCTTTACTAAATTTTCTCAACGAGTCGCTTAGTGGACTTGTAAACAAGGATTGTAATGACAATCACAATCGCATTTTTAATGAGATTAAACGGGGGAATAATCGCAATAAATGCGTCTTTTGTAAAGGGGATGTTACCACCAAAGAACATGCTATTATATAAGTCATAAACAAGATAGAAGTTAACAATCGTGGCGACGCCAACTTGCACAAAATTAGCAATAATGAGAGCGATGATAGCATTAGAAAACTTGCGATTTTGCTTGTAAATCAAGGCTGCGGGAACAATAAAAGCGAGTGAATATATCAAATCCGCTAGTTCACCAATAAAGGCGGTTGATGTCAATGGTAGTTTAATGAGTGTTCTAATTAAAATAACCAAGGAACCCGCGACTGGACCGTAGGCAAAACCAGCAATAAGAGCAGGTATTTCATCAAGATGGATATTCAAAAACCCAAATTGACCGGGGAAAATTGGAAAGTTAAATGGCGGAACCGGAATAATGTAGAACAAGGCCGAAATTGCACCAAAAATACCAACACGAGCAATGAGTTTTGTCCACGTCCGACTTTTTTGTTGACGTAATGTTTTGCTCTCAGTTGAGAGCAGTTTTTTTTCTTTCATAGTAAACCTCCTCAAAAAGAAAAATCCCGATTGCTCAGGGATTGGTGATGAAAAATAAAAAGTCGCTTCTTTCATCCAGACTTTAACTGTCGCCACTGGAATCACACCAGTTCTGCATTACGCTCGCGGGGTATAACCGCCGGTGAGGAATCACACCTCGCCCTGAAGACAACACTATTATATTGATTTTATTACGGATAATCAACAACAATAATAAGATTTAGCGAAAAAATTACCGAGCAATAATATCATACGCTTCTCTGCGTGTAATTTGGCGATATTCACCCGGTGCAAGATCTCCAAGTGTCAAGGTTGCTATTTTTTCACGATGAAGGGCCATAACCTCAAATCCTAGCGCCTTGAAAAAGCGTCTAACAATACGTTTTCTTCCTTCGTGGATGGTAATAAGTACTTTTTCATTAACAAAAAGTAATTCATCAATCTCAACAAGACGGTCGTCAATGATAATCCCCTCGTTAATACGGGCAATTGCCGCATTATCAAAGCGACGATCAAGTGTGGCAACGTACGTTTTTTCAATGTGGTGTGAGGGATGCATCACCTGATTAGCAAAGTCACCATCATTTGTGAGAATGATGAGGCCCGTGGTGAGATAATCTAAGCGTCCTACTGAAAAAAGACGCTGGTCTACGTCGGAGAAATATTGATAAATTGTTGGACGGCCTTGGGGATCCTTCTTGGTTGAAATTGTCGAAATGGGTTTATTAAAAACATAGTAAACATGTTGTTCTAGATTCACAGGTTTATCATCAAAATAAACATCGTCGTGCTCGGACACTTTAGTGCCGAGTTGGGTGACGACTTGTCCATTGATTTTAACACGACCCTCAACAATTAACCTTTCCGCCTCACGTCTAGAGGCAATGCCTGCCATCGCTAAATATTTTTGTAATCTAATCGCCATATTCGTCTTTGACTTTCACCATAAATTTTTGTTTTGCCTCTTCGTTAACAAAAGTTAAAGACACAGTTAATCCCTCTTCTTTTACTGACTTTATCACCTGTAGATTTTCATTGGTTTTAGTCTTTTTAACAAGTTTTTCAAGTTGCCGCACATTAAGATGATCCTTCTTAGCCTTATCGGCAAGTTCAAGCGCAATATTTTCAGGTAAAGTGATGAGGGCGCGAACATGACCAAAATCGAGTTTGCCACGAATGACATCGTTAACAATTGGGTCTGGAAGTGAAAGCATACGTGTAATATTTGTCACTTGTGGACGAGAAATGCGTGTGAGATGGGCCAGCTGTTTTTGCGTGTAATGATAATCACGACTCAAATATGAAAAAATTAACGCCAATTCGATTGGATTAACATGATGTTCATCGCGGGCAATGGTCAACATAATGAGCAATGTTTCTTCATCAGTAAAATTGCCAATGATCACTTGAATTTGTTGAAGTTGGCTGAGACGGGCGGCATGCAGGCGCTTACGACCCACAACGACTTCGTAGTGATCTTTTTTAGGGCGAACAATCAGTGGCTCAATAAACGTTTTCTTGTTATAGGCTTCAACTAAGACTTCTAATTGGCTTTGACTATATTTAATGCGTTTGAGAAAGACACTATCATCGATATCATCAACATCAACAAGACGATTAGGAAAACTTTTATACTCTTTTTCCAGTTGGTAAAGAATGTTGGAGCCTGAGTATTTGCCAACAAGTTCGCTTAGTTTTTGATTAAGAACTTTTTTATCTTTCTTGCTCATGTTCGATAATCTCTTTTGCTAAGTTGAAATAAGCCATACTCCCACTACTGGTAGGACGGAAAAGATTAACGGGTAAGCCTTTAGCACTGGCCTCAGCAACACTGATGTTTCGCGGTATTTGTGTGAGAAAAGTCGACTCTTTAAAAAGTCCTCTTATTTCTTGAGAAATTTCAATACCTAAACGTGTCCGTGAATCAAACATGGTTAGTAAAAACCCTTCAATACCTAGCGTCTTATTATAGTCTCCTTGAATTTGTTTGATTGTTGAAAGAACTTGGGCAACAGCATCAAGAGCAAAATATTCACATTGGACAGGAATCAACACGTTATTTGCAGCAACAAGCGCGTTAATCGATAACATTCCAAGTGAAGGTGGACAATCAATAATAATATAATCATAACTTTTCTTAATCGTGGATAAGAGGTTTTTAAGCATAA
>CAYWQC010000105.1:0-2944 GCA_964460405.1 uncultured Staphylococcaceae bacterium
AGACAAAAACTGACCAAATAATCAAGTTCAATAATTTAGTACCCCAAATCCGATTATAATAGGCACCAACCAAACAACTGACCGGCAGTGCTGCAATAAATAGTAGCCAAGCATGAAGAGCTGATTCACCAAGTGACTCTTTAAACATATCAACATATATAAAACCTAAAATTGCTAACATCCAGATGATTGAAATAGAAAATAGGGCGATAAATATGCGTTTAAGCACTAACCCGCTTTCAGGATTTTGATCCTGTAGTGAAAATTTATCATCTATTAAGTTGCTGACAGCGACACCATAGAACTCACTAACGATTTCTAGAGTATCAATTGTTGGTGTTACTTCTCCCCGTTCCCAACGACTAATGGCGTTATCTGAATAGTTAATTTTACTAGCCAGTTCCTGTTGTGTGAGATTGTTTTTTCGCCGTAAATAAATAAGATTATTGGCAATCACGTGTCGTAATTTGTTCATAGACTCTCTCCTGTTTTCTTAAAAAAATCGTAGCAAAAATATCATAAAATGTCAATTTCCCTTTTTGCGGGAACGCCCATCCCTTATTAAGGAAGATAAATATCACGATTCCAATTGCATGTTCAAAGTCATTCTTTAAAATATGAGAGGGTCACCATGAAAAAGCAAAAAGTGTTTTATTACTCTCGGAGTCAAGATGATGAATTCATAACCCCACCTAAGATCATTAAAAATATCACGGGTGATTATGTCTATATTCAACATGGATTCCTACATAAGTTACTTGCTTTTATTTGTTATCGTTTGATTGCGACCCCCATCGCATTTGTTTACACGCACCTCATCAAGCGCATCAAAATTGTTAATCGACATTTACTAAAACCTTATCAAAAAGATGGCTACTTTATTTATGCAAATCATACACAAGTGCAAGCTGATGCCTTTACGCCCAATGTCATTGTATTTCCCAAAAGAAACTATACGATTGTCAGTGCTAACAACATTAGCTTACCCTTACTTGGTAATGCCACAAAACTACTAGGTGCCCTACCACTCCCTGGAGACCTTTCTAGTGGTAAACAATTTATTCGCGCTATTCAAAAGAGAATTGCTCAAGGACATTCGATACTTATATATCCAGAGGCACATATTTGGCCTTACTACCATAAAATTCGTGACTTTGATAATCGCAGTTTTAAGTATCCAATTCAACTCGGAGTACCAAGTTTCACTTTGACGACAACCTATCAAAAAACCAAGTATGGTCGCTGTAAAATAATTGTATATGTTGACGGCCCATTCATGGCCATGCCTAAACATCATGCAAAGGATAGTCAAAATGACCTGCATCAAATGGTGATTTCAACTATGAAACAAAGGGCCAAACTCAGCACATATATTAAGTATGATTATCGTCAGAAGGAGGATACATGAACATCGTTTATGCAGGTAATGCTAGCGTTTTTGATGGGTTATTTATTAGTCTAATTTCACTCATCAAACATAATCATATGGCAATTACCGTCTATGTGTTAACAATGGATTTAACTGAGATAGATGAACAGTATCAACCCATCTCTGAAAAAGAGATTCAGTTGATTGAAGCTGAATTACACCGTGTCAATAAGGCAAGCCAAATCATCCGTGTTGATACTAAAGATATTTTTCTAAAACGGCTTGGGCGTTCAAAAAACCTGTTTAACCGCTATACACCATACGCCCTGTTGCGATTATTGTTAGATGATATTCCTTCAATCCCAAACAAGGTGCTCTATCTTGACACAGACACCATCATTAATGCCTCGCTAGATCAGTTATACAACCTCAATATTAAAAACGTAGAATATGCGGCAAGTCGTGACCGCTATGGACGCTTCTTCTTCTATCCTAATTATATTAATACCGGTGTATTGCTACTAAATCTAACAATGATTCGTCAAACCGGACTTTTCAAAAAGGTGGTCAATCTATTAAACACAAAAAAGGTGTTTCTCAGTGATCAAACCGGCATTAACAAGATGACAAAATTCAAAATGATCATTGGAAGACAATATAACGAACAAAAAAGCGTGCGAAATGACACTATTATCCGCCACTTCAGTATGCAATTTGGCCTGTGGCCAAAATTCCACTTTATCAACATCAAACCATGGCATGTAGAACGTCTCCATAGTGTCTATCACTGTCATGAATTTGATGACATTATTACACAATACTTAACAATGAAAACTAATAAGGAGAACCAAATTTCATGAATAAAAAGCAAATTCCAATTTTCTTTGCATGTGATGACAATTACATTCCATTCTTAGGAGTGGCTTTAGCATCATTAAAGGAAAATGCAAGCAAAGACTATGATTATAGAATTATCATTCTCAATGAAGGACTCAGCGACTTTAATCAAGAGAGAGTTTCACGTTTTGATGATGACAATTTTCACGTTGAATATGTCGACATTAGCGCTACAATCAATAAATTACGTGATGCTCTTTCACTAAGACTGCGTGACTATTATAGTGTTGCAATTTATTACCGTATGTTTATTCCTTCATTATTTCCCGAACTCGATAAGGCTATTTATCTTGACGGTGATATCACCGTCGTGGGTGATATTAGTGAGTTTTATCAGACAAATATTGAAGGAAAACTCGTTGCCGCAATTAATGATCGACTTGTCCTTGATACCCCCGAATTTGTTCGTTATGTCGAAGAGGGTGTCGGTATTAAAGCAATTGAATACTTTAATTCAGGGGTTCTAGTCATGAATCTTAAGGAGTTTCGTCAGCAAAAAATTGAAGAGCAATTTCTTTACTTACTGCTCAAATATAATTTTGATAGCGTTTGCCCCGATCAAGACTACCTTAACGTATTGTGCCGCCATAGTAAGGTCATGGTGCCAATTATGTGGAATAAAATGCCCCTACCTGATGAAAAATTTGATGCAACAACACTTAAATTATCGCATTATAA
>CAYWQC010000106.1:0-2797 GCA_964460405.1 uncultured Staphylococcaceae bacterium
ATTTTTGTGGTTACTACATGTGCGTTCAATCACTAGGTTTCGTATACATCCTCTCCCGGTCTTTATCATCGCAACCTTGGCGCTTGTTTCCAATGCGATTCTAACAATCCTATCAGTCGTACCAGGACATAGCTACTACTTTCGTTTTATCAACCAAGTCGTACATGTTGGGCCCCTTTATTATGTTTTTGCAATCATCGTGGTTCTCCCCTTTATCTTTTCTACCATCTTACTTTTTCTGCGTTGGAATGCCCTTAAGAAGAAACGGCGTCCCTTTGTTTTTCTAGGGGTTAGTTTTTTTCCAATTTTAGGGGTGTTAGGTCAAACTTTCAATATCGACTTTACCATCACACTCTCAAGTATTGTTATCACCTTTGTGATCATTGTCCTTGATATCCAACATCAATTTGTTGTCACTGACTACTTGACTGGTCTTTATAATCGGCGACGTTTATCACAAAAACTACGTGAGAAAATAGCCCACATGAAAGAGGATAAAATGTTTGGTGGTTATATGATTGACATCAACAATTTTAAACTCATTAATGATGATTATGGCCATCATTATGGCGACACCATCATTCAAGAAGTGGGGCGTATTTTACTAAATGTTGCCAATCCCAACGATCTTGTTTCACGTTTTGGTGGTGATGAATTTGTCATTATTCGTGACCTGAAGTCAAAAGAGGAACTACGCGCCTTTAAGCACGTCATTATTGATGCAATCGAGGCTCACAACCAAATGAGTGACAGCGAGGTTAAAATACAACTTGGTATTGGCGCGGATATTTACACCAAAAAGGCCGACTATACCGCCGACCGCTTTTTAGAAGTTATTGATGAACTTATGTATTTAAATAAGAATATGATAAAAGACCTGACTGACGAAGATACGCAACCTTAAACCTGCTGTTTTTTCTTTTGTTTATGTGCGTACATATCGTCATCAGCACATTTAATGGCCGCATAAATGTCTTTAGTCGGACGCTCTAAAACATGTAAACCCACCGCCACTTGCAGATGGTGTTTTTTTAAGATGATCGCTTCAATATAAGCAACGATGTCTTCAACGACTTTCCGGGCTTTTGTCTGATCTGTTTTAGTGATTAACAATAAAAATTCATCACCACCCATTCGAATGCCCACACCGCTTGTTCTTGAGAATAACCGAGATATTGCGTGACGGCATCAGATAAATACAGGAGTTTTCCTCGTCCATCTGTACGATATATAATATCACGGGTATGGTGAACAACTTCATTAAGCATCTGCTGGGTGCGACGGTACTCCTGTTCAAGCATTTTTCGCTCATGAATATCAATATGTGTTCCAAGCGCGCGAATAGCCTTGCCATTTTCATCTCTCTCGATGACTTTACCACTGTCTAAAATATAGTGCCAATGTCCATCCTTATGCCTAATTCTTAGTTCGGCACTATAAAATTCTTCGCCCTTATTAAGTACCTTGTCTAAGGTTAACATTGCCTTTTCAAGATCATCAGGGTGCGTCAATGACTTCCATGTTTCAATGCTGAAAGTGGCTAACTCCTCAGGACGATAACCAAGCATTTGTGACCAACGTTGATTGACAAAAATCTCGCCCGAGGGAATATGCCATTCCCATGTTGCGGCGTTCATGACATCAGCGAGTAATTTCAAAGACTTAGCATTTGGCATAAAAGGGCTCTCAATCAACCGCGGACTTGATTACGTCCTTGGTGTTTGGCTTCATAGAGGCGTTGATCAACGATATTTAAAAACTCGTCATCGCTCTCTTTATGATATTCAGCAACCCCCATGGAAACTGAAATATGATTTACTTTTGGAAAGGTCGTTGTTGCAATAATGTCTTGGAGGCGAGTGGCGACCTTACGAGCACCTTCAATGCCCGTTTTAGGAAGAAGAATAAAAAACTCATCTCCCCCATACCTAAATATTCGATCCTTTGATCGTTTGTCCTCATTAACTATCTGCGTTACTTGTATGAGCACGTCATCGCCTACAAGATGACCAAAGCGATCATTCACCTCTTTAAAATGATCAATATCAAACATAATGATTGAAAATGGTGTGCCCTCGTCTATATAACGCTCAATATTATGATTCAGTTCTATAAACAGCATATGACGATTAAATACACCAGTCAGTGGATCTCTTTGGGCAAGCCGTAAAAGCCGCGACTCTATTTGTTTAGATTCGGTAATATCAAAAACAATGCCTTCAAGAAGAATCGGACGACCATCGGCAGTTCTTTTTGTCACAGTGCCGCGGTCATAGTACCAAATATAATGGCCATCACGGTGTTGAATCCGATATTCGACTTCATAAACCGGGGTGATGCCCATGAGATGCTTTTTCATATTATCCATGACACGTTCGTAGTCATCGGGATGTAGTTTGTTTGTAAAAAATTCAAAACCAACGTGACCGATCATTTCAGGATTATAACCCAGTTGAGAAATCTTACGATCATTAAAATGAACGAGATTTTTTTCATAATACCAAACCCATTGACCAAGGTTACCTGCCCATGGAAAATTAACAATAAAGCGCTCATTATCTCCTTGAAACTTTTTTTCTAACATGTGAATATGGTCAATTAAGTCTTGTCTAGCCCAGTTTGAGTAGTTGTTATCCATATCGTGATGTCCGTTCATGTTTATTTGCGACAATAATCATTAATCATATTTTATCATATTTGTTTATTTTTTTTATTCTTCTCAATCAAAAAACCCATTTATGAGATTTGATTAGACTATACAACGATATTAAGGTGGATTACAACTGGGTTGTGTTAT
>CAYWQC010000107.1:0-2743 GCA_964460405.1 uncultured Staphylococcaceae bacterium
AATCGCATTAAGGATGGTGTATTTACCTTAGATGGCAAAGCATACCAACTGGCAAAAAACTTTGATGGTGGCGCTAATGCTGGTCATGGAGGTCCCCATGGTTTTTGGTGGCAAACATTTCATGTTATTGAACAAAGCGATTCACGAATCGTTTTCTCCCATTTATCAGTGGACGGAGAAGAGGGCTATCCTGGCGCTTTTAGCCTCATGGTTATTTATACACTTGATCAACATCAACTGTATCTGCAATACAAAGGTGTGAGCAATCAAAAAACCATTGCTAATATTACCAACCATAGTTATTTTAATCTTTCTGGAGCCCAAACAATGTTGGACCATCGTCTGACACTGGCTTCTCCATACTTTCTTCCTTTTGATGATAAAAAGGCGGTTTCAGGTGAAAAGAAGAGCACTAAAGGCACTGCGCTAGATTTTACTCAGCCAACACGAATTGGCGATATTATCGAGGATCGTTATTTGCAAGACCCGAAAACGAATGGTCTTGATCATTGTCTCTACTTTGGTGAGAAAAAATCACTGACGCTAGAATGTGATGATCTCGCACTTGATATTGTGACTAGTTATCCATGTGTGCAAATATATGGGACGGGTTTTCCCGGTCCCCAAACACTCGTTGATGGTCATAGAGTGCGGAAATATCAAGCCCTAGCCATTGAACCTCAACTCGCTGTTGATGCGATTAATTTTCCCAAGCTTGGTCATATTACTCTTGAAAAGGGAGAAGAATATTCGCACTTTATCACCTATACGATTAGAGAAAAATAATGCCTAATTATCTTAGTTCAAACCGGGCTTTCCCACTTCTTTACCGGGTTGTTTTTATGATGATTGCTTTGCTTGGGGTGATTTTAAATACAAAAATGTTTACCACCCAATTCAACATCACGACACTTCTTTATTACACAACGCAGTCCAACATACTTGCTGTTGCTCTTTTTGCCTATTTATCTGTTCTTTCCCTCAAAGACATTGTTAAACGTGGCCTTAAAGGGGACAGGAGATGTGCCCCTAAACTGACGTTTATCTTAATGGTGGACATCTTATTGACACTCATTGTTTTTTGGGTATTACTTGCACCGACAATGGTGGATAGTGAATATCAACTGTATTCATTTGCTAACCTTGCCGTTCACACCATAACCCCTCTTGCGATTATCGGCGAGTATTTTCTTTTTAATACGCGTGATAAAGTGACAACAAAAATAGCATTTTCTGTCCTAATATATCCGCTGATTTATGTCATATTTGCCCTAGTCGTGGGGGCTTTTAAGTGGATTCGCTACTATGCCTTTGGCGTTGAAGGACATCCAACTTATTTTCCCTATTTCTTTTTAGATTTTTTCACACAAGGATGGTGGGTTGTCCTTTATATATTTGCCATTGCCGTTTTATTGATGATTGTCAGTTTTGTATTTAAGACCCTTATTCATCGCCACCAGAACATTTCACTTAACAAAGAACAAGCGAGTGATTAAACTAAGATTATGAAAAAAAATAGACGCGTTACACTTTTACTTGTTGCCCTCAGTCTCCTAACGGCATGTGGGGATATTTTTTCCTCTGAAGTCACTGTATATCTTCATTTAGAGAATGGCGAAGCCACACAAACACATAAAGTACCAATCGGCTATCCAATCAAAGATTTTACAACACCAACCCGAATCAATTCGATGTTTAGTGCTTGGTATTATGACATCAACATGACCGAAGTGGTTGATGAGGTATGGATTAGTAAACCGACACACCTTTATGCCAGTTACGATCTCAATCAAATTGTGATCGAGGATCTGATTGAAACCGAAACAATTCGGGCGTTTGTGACCGTTGAAGTTTATAATACCAAATCAACAATTCTTGGTACCGAATTGAGTGTGGCCCAGGGAAGCGGGGTTATCTTTCATCAAGATGAAGATGGCTTTTATGTGCTCACTAACAATCATGTGACGGTTAAACCTCAACCAGGCGAGTATTTGCAAGAGTTTTTTATCCTAGATTATGAACATCGCCTTCGTTACGATGCTGTGCGAATTCATCAATTGAACACGTATGATTTAGCCATTCTTCGCTTTGAAAGTCCTAAGGACTATCATGTTGTTGATTTTAGTTACGCCCCTCTCTATGGCGGAAGAGATGTTATTGCTATTGGCACACCAATGGGCGTTTACAATCAAATCACCTTTGGCAAAACGCTTGGTTATGCTGAGGTTGAACTTCAAGATGCTACTTATCTTTCTGATGTCAAATTCCCTGTCATTGTGCATAGCGCCGAAATCGATCACGGGAGTAGTGGAGGTCCACTATTTGACCATCAACTCGAGCTTGTTGGCATCAACTTTGCCAGTGGCGAAAATAGCGACCCCAACAATGTCAGTGTGGCGATTCCTGTCGACAAGATTTTTGCATATTTTGATGAGGTGGGAGGACAATTCAGTGACATTACATAAGTATGATTTAAATCCACTCCCTTTCCAGCAAATAAAGACAAAGCGTAAGTGTTATGAACTGCGCCTTTATGATCAAAAGCGTCAGGCGATTCGTCCCGGTGATGAGATTGAATTCACCAACATTCAAAGCGGAGAAAGTCTTATTGTAAAGGTTGAATCTCTTCACATTTATGCGAATTTTCAAGCACTTTATGAAGACATTGACCTCCTCCTATTAGGATATGATCAACGCGAAGGTGCCTCATTTAAAGACATGAACAAGTACTACGATGAAAATC
>CAYWQC010000108.1:0-2726 GCA_964460405.1 uncultured Staphylococcaceae bacterium
ACACTTAGTTTATCAATCATCGGCGCGAGAATGATAACAAAGGCAATCGAGAAGGCAACCCCTTCTGGATATGCACCCGCCACACGTATAAGGACAGTAAAGAAAGCGGCAATAATGCCAATTAGGGCTTTACCATAATTACTTGTCGGGGAAGAAACTGGATCAGTCAACATGAAGATAGCACCAAACGCTGCCCCACCTAGACCTATTGATAAGGCCATTGATTCCCAGACATTGACACCAGCAAATAACGCCATCGGAATCGCGGTAAGTGCTATGGTTCCTAGATAGAAAACAGGTGTCCGCCAATTGATGACTTCACGAATAGCAAGGAAGACACCAACGACAATAATAAGGATGGTAAAAGTTTCACCAATAGCCCCATTATAATTACCAATAAACACACGGAGAAGATCAATTTCGCCAAGATCAGCCAGCCATTTAATCCCAGTAGCACTATATTGACTGGTGAGCGTAGCGCCAGCTTGGAGACCACCAATAGAGTTATCAACCAAATATGGTTTAAGCTGTGATCCAAAGGCAAGAGCGACAAGGAGGCGGGCCATCGCCGCAGGATTAAAAACATTATTACCAAAGCCACCAAAGGCGTATTTAACAATTAATGTTGCAAAAACATTACCAACGATAAGGACATAAAACGGTGTGCCAATCGGTACAGTTAATGTAAAAATAACGGCGGTAATGACTGAATAGTTCGAACGAATAAAAGTGAAAAGGAATGGTGGAAATTCTTTGTTTTTGCCCTTAAAACGGAGAGCGGCCACTATCACGTCACAAAGGAGAGTGACAACTAGGCTAACCCCCATCATCGCCAAGGCTTTTAAGCCATACCAAACACCTACGGTAAAATAATAGGCAACACTGGCGGCAAAAATCACACCAAGACCAATGAGGAGTTCCCCCATAATTTGTGTGGTTGTCCGTTTACTTCGATTAAACGGTGCTTTAGATGCAACTAAATTCATAATTATTTACCACCCATTCTTGCCTTTTTGGCGGCTTCAGCTCGGAGAATTGTCTTCGCTTTTTTCATAAACTCAGTGAGTTCAATCTTGCTGGGACAAACATAGGAACAAAGGCCACATTCAATACATTTCATGGCATTCAATTTTTCAAGACGGACGACATCACGACCATCAACGGCTTTTTTAATTTCGATAGGTTGAAGCGAAGCCGGACAATGTGACGTACATGCCCCACAACGTAAACAGGCCACTTCGTTATATTTGACTGGTTTTAACAAGGTGAAGCCACCCATTTGTGGAAGCGTAACAAAGTCGGAATTTGTAATGGCATTGCTGGTCATTGGTCCACCGGCTAAAAGATGAATCGGTTGACTATCATCAATGGCAAATTCGCCTAGAATCGTTTCAACTGGTGTGCCGATTGGCACAATGATGTTACTCGGATTTTTAACGACATCACCCGCAACAGTCATGACTCGTTCGACGACAGGTTGGCCCTCAAGGAGGGCACGGGCGATGGCAATACTTGTTTGTGCATTATTAACTACAACATGACATTCACTAGGAAGCATGTCATATTCACGACCTAGTACTTTCCAAATGAGTGTCCGTTCCCATCCCATTGGATAGGCATCTGGCACTTCTTTTAGGGTAACATTTGGATAATTACCTAAGTGTTGATTGATTGCTTCAGCTACTAATTTCTTCCCCTTTTTAATGGCAATAATGGCGCGTGGGGCATCACTTGCCTTCATCAGCAAGGTCACACCATCTAGTAGACGTTTACTCTCTTGGGCCATCACCACAAAGTCGGTCGTTAAGAATGGTTCACATTCAACACCATTGATGAGTAAAGTATCTATGCCTTTGACATTGTTATACTTGATGAAAGTGGGAAACCCAGCCCCACCAAGACCAACAATACCAGCTTCTTTAATAGCACTAACAATATCTTCACGACTTGCTTCAAGATTAAGGGTTTTAAGGCCTTTTCCCTTGTTGTACTTACCATCATTTTGAATGGCTAAGTGAGCAACTTTCCGCCCAGTTAAAGGATGGAACTTTTCAACGTTTTCTAACACCTCTCCTGACACACTACTAAAGATAGGTACATACATATCTTCGCGTAAGGCAATGGTGTCTCCTACTTGTACATGATCACCAACTTGGACAAGCACTTTAAGCGGCTGTCCCTTGGGATTGACAAGAGGGAAATAAACAACTGGCACCTTTGCTGGACTTAAGCGTTTGACTTCAACATCTTGTGAAGGGTGCTTATGACCATCAATATGCTTCATTCTGTTTGTGGAAAATAGATTCATATTTTTACCTCTTCATTCGCGATTATTATATCATAATAAAAAAATAGATTAACCCTAAATCGGTAATTTTTTCTATGGTATAGATAAATTGACATAATCTGTATTTTTTATTCCAATTATTGTCGTGATTTTAAGTAGGTTAATGAGTAGATTTAACAACTTTTTAGTTGACAGTTTAATGACCCCTTTAAAAAGTTATATTTCAACAAAAAATGTCAGTTAAAAACCCGAATTTTTAGCTAAAAAAGCGCCTTCTGTTACAGGGTGCATTTTATGTTGGCACCCCACAAAAAATAACAAAAAACGGTCCCAATATATCGGAACCGTTATCACTCATAAATATCTAATTTATTTGGTATGGATAATCTTTTTAGCCATCTGATAGGCCGCTTCATCTTTTTTATATCTGAATTTTAGA
>CAYWQC010000109.1:0-2692 GCA_964460405.1 uncultured Staphylococcaceae bacterium
GAATCGATATTGCGCTAAACTTTTTGATCGCCTTTTTCTTAATCGCTCAATTTAGACGTTTTCATCAAGCAACTTCTATTGTCGTCATTGTCTATGCAGGACTCAACTTATTTTATGCTTTTATTGCAAGAACAAGCACTCAACATTTATTTGTAAGTTTGAATTATTCAGTATTGTTTGTGCTTTCAATACTTATTGCTTATGCATTGTTTGCAATATCCGCTATATTTTTGACGATTCATGTCACACAAAAACGCTTTGAAGATCACTTTACATTTAAACTTGTTGGAACTAGCCTTCTGGTCACGCTTCTCTTGTTAGTCGCGGCATCTATTGTGGTCACACCTCCACGTCTCATGGATGGTTTAACAGCAGGCTTTACTCTAGTCTCAATGACTGTTCTTGCTCTTGTAATCATCTTCATCATCAAGTCGCCTACTATTGAATATGGTTCAATTCAACACCATGACAAGAAATCAATTGTCAAAGATGATGAGACCGAGCAGCTATATAAACGTGGTATTATCACTGAAGAAGAGTATCAAATCAGAAAAGACAAACAAAAATAGACAAAATATGTCAATTAAAAAAGTGGGAAATAATCCTGCTTTTTTTATAAGAAATCAATATTTTTTTAAAAAAACGAATTTATACTATACACTCGATTGATTCACTTTTATGATAAAACTATCATTAGGCGCAAGCCGGAAAGGAATCGACTTATGAAGCATCGCTCTATCGGAATGATGATCGTCCTCTTCTTGTTTACATTTGGCATCTATCCAATCTATTGGATTATAGTTTTCCATGATGAATTAAAGAAGAAAACTGGGGAAGGCTTCGGCGTAGTAGGCCATGTCTTAATGTTAATCTTTACCTTCGGTATTTATGCTATTTACTGGCAATATGCTGTAGGTAAACGCCTGGCTAAGCTTGGAGCAGAGGATCGGTCCATCATCTATTTAGTCTTCTGTTTTGTGGCTTTATCATTCTTGAATCCATTTTTAATGCAAGATCAAGCCAACAAATTGAGCGCCTAGTCCATAAAAAAAGAGGATGAATCGGAGCGATTATCCTCTTTTCTTTTGCTTGTAAAACTAAATCTCTTCGATAATTTCCCGACGACGACGGTCATATTCATCACGAGAAATAGCACCTGACTCATAAAGTTTGGTCAGGTTATTTAATCTTTCCTCGAGGTTAGAGGAAGCTTTGACTTGATCAGAGGTGGCGACATCAATGACATTGTCATCATTACTTGTCGAGGCAATAATACCTAATACGCCAGAAATTGTATCGGTGAATAGTAGATAAATACTCCAATTACGCACGGTTTCGCGTTGGACTTGACCTTTTTCTGCTTCATGAAATTTTGAAGATGCAATAATGTTTAGAATGCCAATCGGTAATAGAATCAAAGTGATGCAATAAAGAATACCGGTGACGAGCGAGAGAATACGGGCTACTAATAATAATGACTTGTTCATAATGACTCCTTCTTAACCATATAATTATAACTTATTTATGAAGAGATGTTGCTGTTTTATTTGTCCAACATCGTTTTGACTCGATAAAGAATAGGCAGTTCTCTCCGTTTGACCAATAGACCAACACCATTATCACCAAACGCTTCATAGGCGGCAATAGCCTTATCTAGAGGCATCCAATCAATACGATCAATTAAGCCACGTTCTCGCGCCTCAAGTTGTTGATGTCCCTTACCCACTACTTTGAACAAGTAATAGTAGGAATAGTTTTCTTGTTCAATAAGATTGTAGTAATCATGAACGATACCAATTTCCTCTACGAGTGTCACTTTAACCCCAAGTTCTTCTTCCATCTCGCGAATAGCAGCGGTGAGTTCATTTTCTCCCGCTTTTTTTCCCCCGCCTGGGAGTTCATAGTAATTACGGCCACCAAAAGCGTCGTGTTCTTTGTAAAGATGGGTCAGCGCAATCTCGCCACCCTCATTGAGGACAACACCGCGACAATTATGACGAGTGCGTTTGATATCCTTTAATGGGTATTGATCATCAATAAGTTCTAGAATAATGTCCATGAGATAAGTATAACAAAAAATCACCCTTTTTATTGATTTAATTGAAAAACAAAGCGCAAATAAAACTTATAATCTTCAAGTTTAAAATCAATTAAATTAAGACGAATACTCTCTGTAACATCCATGTAAAGCGCCTCAAAGGGTTCAACACTGATTTGTTGGACAAGGTCATAATGATCCTTGATTGCATCCCTATATGCGCTGAGGACCATCTCTAGGTGTTGCTGATTGTCGAGTTGGGCGACAATTTGAAAACTATCGCCAGCATTGCTTTGGTGAATTCGGTAGTAAAAATGAGTGCTATTCTCAAAAGGGATAATCGTTGATGTCTGACCTTCCTCACCTAAAAAGGAGATGAGTTGACGCAGAGGAAAGACATCCGTTTCAACAAAGTCACTAAAGTAATTGTCGACGATTGAGGGCAAGGCACTCGTTTGCGAAGATTCAACACTATCAGCGGGTTCGGGTGTCATGAAATAGACGAGACCCACGAGCATAGGCAATAGTAAAAAAATGAATAAAAAGCGATTCGTCTGACGATTCATATCGTGACTATCTGGGCTTTGATACGAAGGGGGTTGTTTCATACTCTAAAGCTATTATAACTATTATTGTCGCCTATTGCTAACAATG
>CAYWQC010000110.1:0-2634 GCA_964460405.1 uncultured Staphylococcaceae bacterium
ACTCGCTACCTCATCGTTGCGAACGATGCGCTCTCCCAGATGAGCTACAGCCCCATTGAAAATATAATACAATCAACGCTATTAATTTTCAATCATTTATTGTGTTTCATCATCTTCGATGGACACATCACTAATGCCATCAAATCGTTTGCTGAGGCGGTTGAATGGTATCGCAAAGTGGTCGACATGATTTTTAAGGGCATTAACACCTTTTTCAATACTAGTCCACCGCTCTTTAACTAGTCTAAAATCATTGCCAAGAGCGGCAATCAGCTTATTGAGTTCTTCTAGTTTTTGACTTCGTTTATACTCAATCGCTAGTGATTTAAGCGTGTGTAAAACAGGCTGCAAAGTCGCCGGGGAAACAAGTACTACCGAGCGTTTACGGGCATATGTTGCAACACCGGGCAGTCGGGTATAAACATAGTTATAAATTTCATCACTAGGAAAATAACAAAGCGCATAGGCAGTGGTCACACCCTTAATAATGTATTTGTCAGCAATTTCATCGATTTTTCGTTTTACATCATCTTTAAATAGTCTTAATCGTGCCTCGTCTTCCTTGCCCTCTTCATTAAAAATGTCGAGATAATTCGCATAAGGAAACTTAGCGTCAATGGGGAGAATATTTCCCTTGTCTTTTGGTAAGAAGATAACAGCGTCGGGTCTCACTTTAGTGCCGTTGAAAGTGAGGTCATACTGTGTCGAATATAAATCCTTTGTGCTTTCAAAAATATGATCAAGAATACTTGTTAGTAAAAATTCACCAAACTGACCACGTTTTTGATTGTTTCCACTGATGACTTTGGCTAAGTCATTGACACTCTCACCAAGGCGGCTAACTTCCTTGTTGGCGTTTTGCAAGCCTTCAATTTGTTTGCCTAGATGGGTCAGCGTTTCACCCTGGCTCTTATTAGCCCCTACCAGTGCATCTTTGACTTCCTTATTCAGTTCTGCTAGTTTTTCGGCAATAGCCGCTGAAAGTCGTTGATAGTTTTGTCCATCTGCTTGTATTTCCTCTTTCGCGTTTTTAGCGAGGGTAAGTTCGACTTTATCCGCTATATCTTTGTTAAGTTGATCAATCTTACTCTGTAGTGTTTGGATTTTTTCATGCATCGTTAAATCTAAACTAGGTTGCGTTTGCACCGACCTTTTATTAACGACTACGACGATTAAAATGATCATCGCTATGAGACTAAGTGACACTAAGACGATTAAAATATATTCAAATGGGCCCATGATTAATACCTCAACTTTTCTTTTATTATAGCACTTATGATGACTTTTCAATTGTTGCTTCTTCGATACAAAATTAGCGGTAATTATCAAGACTAAACATAATTTTTTTATCGTCTATAATAGGGGTATGGAAAAAGTATTTGCTGTCATTGACCTCAAGAGTTTTTACGCCACTGTCGAATGCCTCAAGCGGGGACTTGACCCCTTTAAGGCACCACTTGTAGTTTGTGATGAGTTTAGAGGTCCGGGCTCTATTGTCATGTCAGTTACCCCATATTTAAAAACACTAGGATGCAAAAATGTCATGCGTCGCTACGACCTTCCTAAGGGCGTCAATTATATATATGCTCGCCCCAATATGGAACATTACGTGCTTAAATCCACTGAATTTAATGCATTATTGCTGGATTATTTTGCCGACGAAGATATCCACCCATATTCAATTGATGAAACCTTTATTCATCTGACGCCTTATTTAAGTCTTTATAAAATGACCCCATATAACCTTATTGTTAAAATCATGAAAGACATCAAGTCGAGGCTCGGACTCATCTCCGCCGCGGGTATTGGTCCCAATATGTTTATGGCGAAATGCGCCCTTGATATAGAAGCCAAAAAAACAAAGGAACAAGTCGCGGAATGGCACATGGATGATGTCGAAAATAAGCTGTGGAAAGTCACACCAATCACTAAGATTTGGGGCATCAGTCGCGGTTATGAAAAACGCCTTGCTAGTATGGGCATGTTTAGCATGAAAGATGTTGCTAAGGCGCCAAAAGGAAAGCTCAAAGATGCACTAGGCATACTTGGTGAACAAATTTGGGAACACGCTCATGGCATTGATGAGAGTGACATGAAAGAACAGTATCGCACTAAGTCCAAATCATTTACATCGGGTCAAGTCTTACATCGTGATTATCAACTGCAAGAAGTTCCCACCCTCATTCGCGAAATGTGTGATGAAATTTGTTCACGCCTTCGTCAATATGATTATAAAGCGGGTCTTGTCTCGCTTGGTGTTTTGGAAACACGACCGAGTAGTAAAAGTTATGGCAAAAGTATGAGTTTATTAAAACTAAGCCGTGATAACGATGAACTATATGAAGCCTTCATGAGTATTTACCACGCATTTCCTCTTAAGCACGCTATTCGCCAAGTCTTTCTTTCTGTTGGTGATGTTAAAAATGCTTCTTTTGAACAAATTAGTCTTTTGGACAATACCCTGCAAAAAGATCAATCTCGACTATGGGAGACGCTTGATGACATTCACCATCGTTTTGGCAAGGATAAGCTCATGCGCGCCAACGCCCTCACCCGTTCCTCGACCTACTTAAAACGGATCAATCAAATAGGCGGACATCGTAAATGAGTCGAAAAATGGTCAAATGGGCCCCC
>CAYWQC010000111.1:0-2393 GCA_964460405.1 uncultured Staphylococcaceae bacterium
AGATTTGTCTGAGAATACTCCGAGACAGCGAAGAGGTTGAACGTGCCTATCCCTGCGTTAGAGAAGCACTACTTGGACTTGAGCGCGGGTTTGAACCGCTAACGCTTGCATATCTTGTTCTTGCAAAGGTCCTACAAGCTAGTGGCTATGGTTTAGACGTCAAACGCTGTGTTTATTGTCGCGGACAAACTGATATTGTCGGTGTCAACTATATTCAAGGGGGCCTTGTTTGCCGTCAGCATCTAGGGCATGACCATGACATTGCAATGGACACTACATCATTAAACATCGTTCGTTATGCATTTTTAGTTCCCTTTGAAAAATTCTTAACTATGGAATTTGAAAACGCGTCTTTAAAATCACTATTTGAACAACTCGTTGTCTATTTTGAGGACGCTTTGAGTATCACACTTAAAAGTTATCCAGTTATTAAGAAATCCTTTTTCTAAAACACCGATAGTGGGTTGACACGCGCTCACATTATTGTTATATTCATTCAGGAATCGAGGTTTTTTATTTATGCAAACATTCTCTTTTGATAAAATCGTAAACCACCTTATCGTTTCGGGCTTTGTCTTTCAAGGCAGTGAAATTTATGGTGGTTTGTCTAATTCATGGGACTACGGTCCGCTTGGCGCCAGTGTTAAGAACAACATTAAGGATTTATGGTGGAAAAAATTTGTTAAACAATCGCCATACAATGTTGGTATTGATGCGGCTATTTTAATGAACCCAAGTGTTTGGAAAGCAACAGGTCATGTCTCGACATTTAATGATCCATTAATTGATTGTAAGCATTGTCGGACTCGTCATCGGGCTGATAGTTTGATTGAAGCCCAATTTCCAGATGCACATATTACGACAATGAAAAATGAGCAACTTGATGCTTTCATCAAAGACAATCATGTAAAATGCCCTAATTGTGGGAAAAGCGATTTTACCGATATTCGCAAATTTAATATGATGTTTAAAACTCATATAGGCGTAACCGAAGATAGTCAAAACGAAGTATATCTTCGTCCAGAGACAGCGCAAGGCGTATTTGTGAATTTTAAGAATGTTCAACGTTCTATGCGAAAGAAAATTCCCTTTGGTATCGCCAATGTGGGTAAGGCATTTAGAAATGAAATTACACCTGGTAACTTTATTTTTAGGACCCGTGAATTTACACAGATGGAGTTAGAATTTTTCTGCGCTCCAGGCACTGACTTAGACTGGTTTGATTATTGGAAAAAATATTGCATCGATTTTGTAAAAAATCTTGATATTAAAAATGATAATTTACGATTCCGTGATCATGATCCCGAAGAATTGGCCTTCTATTCGAAAGCGACGACAGATATCGAGTATCGCTTTCCATTTGGATGGGGTGAAATTTGGGGGATCGCCGATCGTACTGACTATGATTTAAAGAGACATATGGAACATAGTAAGGAAAATCTCGAATATTTGGACCCTGAAACAAACACCAAATATGTGCCGTATTGCATCGAACCATCCGTGGGTCTTGACCGGCTTTTATTGATGGTTCTCACTGACAGCTATGATGAAGAAGAGGTCGGTGAAAACGATACAAGAATCGTGATGAGACTCAAACCAGGGCTGGCGCCTTATCAAGTCGCAGTCTTTCCTTTAAGTAAGAAGCTCGGCGAGAGCGCTCAAGCTGTCTTTACGAAGTTGAGTGAAGAACTGAATGCAGTGTATGACGAAACTGGTTCGATTGGGAAACGCTATCGTCGTCAAGATGCGATTGGAACACCCTACTGTGTGACCGTTGATTTTGACACGTTAGAAGACAATACTGTGACTGTCCGTGAGCGCGACACAATGAATCAAGAAAGAGTAAAAATTAGTGATTTACTTGATCATTTAACGTCCAAAGTTAAAATATAGTGGTTTAATAGTAGTAAATTAGGTGTATGAGGTATAAATGGATTCACAAATCTTTAATGAATTATTAAAAAACGCCGATATAGTGGACATCATCAGTCGCTATATTGATGTCAGTAAACAGGGGCGAAACTATAAAGCGCTGTGTCCTTTTCATAATGATAAAAATCCATCTTTGATGATTTCAAAGGATAAGCAAATATTTAAGTGCTTTGTCTGTGGTGAGGGCGGAAATGTTTTTAACTTTGTTCAAAAATATGAGCAAATACCCGATTCATCAGCTTGGAAGTATTTTGGCCCGTCTTTCGGATGCATAAACTGCAATTGCCACATGATTCTTCTGCCGGTTTTTCGTTGAAATATCGGAGAATATAAGCCCGCAGACAGTTTTTTTCTTCAAAATATCTTTGCATGGCATCCAGCTTATCCAGCTCAATCTGTTTATGCTGATTGATTTCCTTTTGAGATAGGGTAAATTTGTCCTTGTCCGTAGGAAATACCAC
>CAYWQC010000112.1:0-2340 GCA_964460405.1 uncultured Staphylococcaceae bacterium
TTTTATTCTTTTAATGATAAATGGAGGATATATGAAAACTATTAAAGATTTAAATGTTAAAGGCAAACGCGTTCTCGTTAGAGTTGACTTCAATGTCCCACGTAAGGGTGAAACAATCACCGATGATAATCGGATTGTTAGTGCCTTACCAACCATCAAGTTTCTTCTTGAAAAAGGTGCGGCGGTTATCTTGTTTAGCCATTTGGGTAAAATCAAGCATAAACTAAGCCCCGAAGAAATCGATGTCGCTAAAAAGAAAAATGATATGGTTGTCGTAGCACGGCGGCTAGGTGAACTGCTTGGAAGTGAGAAAGTCTCTTTTTCACCTGATTCAAGTGGGGAATCTGTTAAAAAGTTTGTTGATATGTTGAGACCCGGTGAAGTTTTACTCTTACAAAACACCCGTTATGAAAAGGGTGAGGAGAAAAATGATGCATCGTTAGCGAAAGAATGGGCTTCTTATGCCGATGTCTTCGTCATGGATGCCTTTGGTAGCGCTCACCGCGCCCACGCTTCAACCTTTGGAGTTCCTGAAGTCTTAAAGATGGCCGGAAAAGATGTTGCCGTTGGTTTCCTTGTCGAAAAAGAAATCGATGCCCTATCACGCTGTGTTGATGTCAGTGATGACAATCGTCCCTATGTTGCAATTCTTGGCGGTTTTAAGGTCAGTGATAAAATCAAGGTCATTGATTCTTTATTGAAAAAATGTGACAAGATTCTGATTGGAGGGGCAATGGCCTACACCTTTCAAAAAGCTTTAGGTTATGAAATTGGTGTTTCACCTGTTGAAGTTGACCAATTAGATTATGCTAGAAAATGCTTTAAAGAGGCTAATGGTCGTATTGTCTTACCGATTGACTCTGTGTATACCGATAAATTTGAAGGGTGGACAGTTAAAGAGGTGAGCAAAGACGCCAACATTCCTCAAGGATTTGAAGGTATGGATATTGGTCCTAAGACCCAAGCGCTCTTTACTAAAGAATTGGCCGGAGCCAAGATGGTGTTTTGGAATGGGCCAATGGGTGTGTTTGAACAGGCAGACTTTGCTAAAGGAACCCAAGCGGTTGCCAAGGCGATCGTTGAACTTCCCAAGGCCTTTACTGTTATTGGTGGTGGCGATAGTGCTGCTGCCGCAGCCCAATTTGGGTTTAAAAATCAATTTAGCCATGTGTCTACTGGTGGTGGTGCGTCATTGGAAATGATTGAAAATGATGGCCATCTCCCAGGTATAGATATTATTAAGGAGTAATCATGCGTCAAAAATTATTAGTCGGCAACTGGAAGATGAACAAGACAAGAAGTGAAGCTTTAACCTTCGCTCTTGCGTCAGTTGAACTCTTAAAGTTTGCCAATAGCAAAAATATTCAAATCGGTGTGACACCAACTTATTTGTCACTCGATGTTGTCAAGGCCGCTAATCCCGACCTGATTGTCGGTGCACAAAATGTTCATCCTAAAGCCTCAGGTGCTTTTACTGGTGAAATATCGATTCCGATGTTAAAAGAGTTAAATGTTGATTGGAGTCTTGTTGGTCATAGCGAAAGAAGAACTTACTATGGTGAAACCAACGCGACTTGTAATGAAAAAGTGCTCGCCTTGTTAGAACACAACATGACCCCACTTTATTGTGTTGGTGAAACACTTGAACAATTTGAAGCGGGAGAAACAAAAGCAATCGTTGAAGAACAAGTTAGAATAGGACTTAAAGACGTCACACAAGAAGGGGCGTCTCGTCTCGTTATCGCTTACGAACCTGTTTGGTCGATTGGAACTGGCAAGAACGCTAGTAAGGAAATTGCTGAAGATGTCTGTGGTTTTATCCGGACCATCTTAAAAAGCATGTTCGGTGATGTTAGTGAGAAAATCCAAATTCTCTATGGCGGAAGTGTGAAACCTAACAACGTGAAAGAGTATATGGCGCAAGCAAATATTGATGGCGCACTCGTTGGCGGTGCTTCACTAGCGGTTGATAGTTTCAAACAATTAATTGAAAACATCGGTTAATTATGATAAAAAATAGATAAAAAGGTGGGTTTTCCCGCCTTTTTCTATCGCTTTTTCACAAAATATAAAAAAAGTTTAAAAAAGTGTTCTTTTCCCTTGAAATGGGTTTGCCTTTATGATTAAATATAGCAAGCACAAACAAGGTGCTCGAAATCTCTTAGGCAAAACAAACTAGAAAATTTAAAAAGTAGTTGACAGCGCTTACACGAGATGGTAATCTAATTAGGCATTAAACCTTAACCGAACACCTATTACTAAAGTAATAGTAAACCGTTAAAGTGATGCAATTGATCTTTGAAAACTAAACAGATGTACAAATAAACAACGTCAATTTTT
>CAYWQC010000113.1:0-2307 GCA_964460405.1 uncultured Staphylococcaceae bacterium
GACGATTCATATCGTGACTATCTGGGCTTTGATACGAAGGGGGTTGTTTCATACACTAAGACCATTATAACTATTATTGTCGCCTATTGCTAACAATGGTATATTTGAGTATAGCTTTTTTATATAGTTCAGGGGGAACACATATGCTTACTTTAAAAGATGTCTCAAAAACATATCGGCTCAAAAATGCTTTACCCGTCAAAGCACTCGATCATGTTTCCGTTGATTTCCAAGAAAAAGGTATGGTCTTTATTCTCGGTAAAAGTGGCTCCGGTAAATCAACAATGCTTAACGTCATTGGTGGTCTTGATAAGGCCGACAGTGGTGAAGTCATTATTAAGGGCAAATCAAGTCTTAGCTTTAAGAGTCACGACTTTGATAGTTATCGCAACACCTTTATCGGCTTTGTTTTTCAAGAGTATAATCTACTTGAAGATTTTAGTATTGGGAAAAATATTGCTTTGGCCCTTGAACTACAAGGACGAAAAGCAACGCCAGAGGCCATTCATGATATTTTAGATAAGGTCGACATGGTCGGTTATGAGAATCGTAAGATCAATCAAATTTCTGGTGGCCAAAAACAACGTGTCGCCATTGCTCGTGCCCTTATTAAGAGTCCGGAAATCATTTTAGCGGATGAACCAACAGGCGCACTTGATTCCGTGACTGGTCGTCAAGTGTTTGAAATATTGCAAAAATTATCAAAAGAAAAACTCGTTATTGTCGTCAGTCATGACCGCGACACCGCTGAATTTTATGGCGACCGCATTATTCATATGAAGGATGGGCAAATTACCAGTGACACCACGAAGGTTCATCAACAACCCACTGAGATAAAACCCGGAATCAGTCGCAACCAAAATATCATTCACATTGCCGGTAAACAGCAATTAACCCATGAGGATATAACGCTCATTAATCAACTTCAAGCTGACAATGAAACGGTCGTTCTGACTCGGAACAAGGCCCTTCTTGATGCTTTTATTTTTTCACAAACAAGTGCCGAACAAGTCAGCGCTAAGAACTATGATGGTCATATACTTAAATTAATTGCTTCGAAACTTAAAAATCGTGATTCGCTTAAAATTGGTGCCAGTGGCCTTAAACATAAGCGCGTCCGCCTCTTCTTCACGATTTTATTATCATTTATTTCTATTACTTTTTTTGCGCTTACTGACACGATGTCAGCGTTTAAGGCCAATGATGCGCATGCAAGAACACTGAGTACGAATGCCGTACGACATGTGCAAGTCGCCCAACGCTACAAGGTTGATCAAGATGACCAAGGTTATTACTACTCGATGCCCCTTGTTAATTTTTCTGATGAACATATTGAACAAATGCGCAGTGACTTCCCACAAGCAAGTATTGCACCAATGGTCAGTGAAAATATCAATTTTGTATATGATACGGCGACAATTGCCAATTTATCCCAGGGTAATAGTGTCCTTTCGAGTCTTGTCACATCTTATGGCATTAACCGTGACACCGTGTTTATTGATGAGAGTCACTTAACACAAAATAATCTTCAGCTTGTCGCTGGAAGTTTTCCTGAAAGTGATGATGAGTACTTAGTGTCTTCTTTTGTTCTTGAATTATTCACTCGGTTTAGTTTTACCCACTTCTCCCTTGATAATGAAGACAATTTACAGAGCGAATTCATCTTACCCACACAATTTGGTGTAAGTGAAGTCAATAACGCTAATCTTATCCTTGATAAACCTTTTGACTTCCGTGATCTTGACAAGGTCATTAGTGGCGTTATTGACGTTGACTTTGATGAAACGCTTTTTAGTGAAGAATCATTACGCGCACTCAATCAAGATTACCAAGCGACCAACCAAATGGTTGCGTATATTAACAACCATCAGCTCATGACTTTTTATCGTTCCGATACGGCTGTGGATAATCTCCATTATAGTCGTGATGGTGTCAGTGATGAGTTTTATGATGCCGGTGCTAATCTTGTCATTCAAGAAATGGAAGATTACCGCTATATGATGACCATCAGTTATCAAATCGAAGAGGATCAACTGATTGATGAGCAATTACTTTTATTTGATGAGGACCCTCTTGCAGATGATGAGGTCATAATTTCTTATAATATGCTTGGTCAGCATCCCCTGATTAGTGAAAATTTCAATAGTTATGGTTATGATGACATGAGCGGGTGGTCAACTTTGACTTTCAATGACGGCATCACCAGCCATGAATTTCTGACCATTAATGAGTTTATAGACTGGGCCGAAACGCCGAGCAATTTGACGAAGTTAACAACTTTCTTTTCTCAAGATGTTGGTAAGATTG
>CAYWQC010000114.1:0-2282 GCA_964460405.1 uncultured Staphylococcaceae bacterium
ATTCACCAACAACACAGAGGACTTCACCTCGGTAGAGTTCAAAATTGACGCCACGAACAGCTTTAACACGACCGTTATCCGTATAGAAAGAGATCGCTAAATCTTCGACTTTTAAGACGAGTTCTTTTTCAGTTTTTGCCATTTTACTCGACCCCTTTCAAGGATGGGTTAAACGCATCACGTAAACCGTTTCCAAATAAGTTAAATGAGACCATCAGCATTGATACGATAATCGCCGCTGCGAGAATTAAGTATGAGTCTGTGTGAATAAATCCTTGCGCCTCACTCATGGCAACACCAAAGCTAGGCAATCCTTGGAGACCCAAGTTCAAGTAAGCAATTGAAGCTTCGGTAAAGATAATGCCAGGAACCATAAGGACACCACTCGTGATGAGTGGACCCACTGAGTTTGGCAAGATATGACGGAAGATAATCCGACCATCATTGGCGCCGAGCGTGCGGCTAGCTAAGACGTATTCTCGCCGTTTATAACGATAGAATTGACTACGGGTTCGCGCGGCAATACCGATCCACCCGGTTAAAATCATCGCCATAATGAAGACCCCAAACGAGTTGCCCAGAGTCAGCAGTGTGAGCGTAAAGACAACGATAGAAGGAACCCCACTGAGAATTTCAGTGAAACGCTCCATGATTAGGTCAACTGTGCCACCATAGTAGCCACTAATTGCCCCCCAAATCATCCCGATGACGATGTTGATTGCAGCAACAACAAGTCCAAGAATGAGTGAAGTACTTAAACCGGAGAAAACGACTTTAAAGAAGTCATGTCCTCTTTGGTTTGTTCCAAATAAATAATAAGGAACACTATCAAAACCATAGTAGCGATACATCACCATTTCGACTTCTAAGTCGATGATGATTTTACCTAAAATGTTTGTTTCGATTTGGCGGGTAACGGTGAGGACTGGTGCATCATCACTTAAAACTTGGAACGATGTAACTCCCTCATCAAAGTCATAAGCAACAAGACCTGTATCGATGTATTTTTGTTTGAATTCATCGCTATTCACTCGGAGAACGCGGATGCCAAACACTTCGTTATATTCATCATAAGTAAAGCTACCAAGCGTCACGACAACATCTTGAATGGTTTTAGCGCCACTATAAGTGGTGAGACCATCAGGGCTTGTTGAGTTGACGCGCCATTGCGTGGTTAGATTAGAATCTTTATCACGAAGCATTAATTCGTTAGCTTCACTCCAATTGATACCACTTTCGATGAAGGTATCATCATTAGCGTTGTTGACGTTAACAGCTTCAAAAGATGTGAAATATAATGCAGGATAAGCACCATTATTTACAGTGGAAGCCGTCGTTTTTAAGACAAATCTGAATCTTGCTTCAAAAGCAGTAATGCTTGCAACACTGGCAGGCCGGTTATCGGCAAGCACTTCTTGAAAATCAGTAATTGTTAATGATGTTAAATCATTTACGTCATTTGTAAAATCCTTAAGTACTAGTGTGACTGGTGTTTGACCAACTTCATAACGAACGTCCATAAGGACAGTGTATGAAGGAAGTGTTTCGACGTTCAGTGTTTTTTCATCAAAATTAAGCGTGAACTCGTAGTCATTTGCGACATTAAGCACTGCGTATGGCGTCGAAATACTCGCATCTTTATCGCGCTTGTCGCTACGAAGAACGAGTGTGCCACCTTGACCATATTGATTTGCGACCGAATAATAGGCAGATGTTGTCGTAATATCGCTAACAATCGAGTCAGCATAAAACAATGTTGCGCCTGTATCCGTGTCTGGAGCAGGAAGAGGATTTTCAGGATCACTGACATCCATGAGAATCCCATCATATTCCTTGGTTCCATTTAAGCCATCCACACCATCCATACCTGGCCATCTTGGTGGTAAAAGTGCACCTTGAGGGAAGGATTGATCAATATTTGATTGACTGGCAAGTGGGACTATGACCGCCATTGTAATTAAGATACCGATAATGATACCAGCAGTAACCGATGAGCGGTTTTTTCTAAAACGTCTGAAGGCATCTTTAAAGAATGTCGTAGGCTTAGTTTCAAACTTCACATCATGAATTTTTTCGTCCATTTGGACAAACTTGAAATCAGATTTTGAGATTTGCGTATTTTCTACTTTAGGCGTATTGTTGAAATCATTTTTATTGTTTTCCATACTATTTCCGCGCCCCCATTCTAATTCTTGGGTCGACAATACCATAGGATAAGTCGACTAACAATGTGGCAAAAAGACCAATCATTGTATAAACCGCCATATCAACCATGACGACGT
>CAYWQC010000115.1:0-2269 GCA_964460405.1 uncultured Staphylococcaceae bacterium
TTCGCGATCTCTCATCAATGATTAACGCCTTTAAAGGGGTTGATTATGTTTTCCATGCCGCAGCATTAAAACAAGTCCCATCCTGTGAATTTTATCCAATTGAAGCAGTTAAAACCAATGTCATAGGCAGTGATAATGTCATTACGGCCTGTGTTAATAATGGCGTTAAGAAAGCGATTTTTCTTTCTACTGATAAGGCGGCTTATCCGATTAATGCGATGGGTATATCTAAAGCTTTAATGGAAAAAAATGTCATCGGACGTTCACGACAATTACTGGAAGGTGATACCGTTCTATGTCTTACTCGATACGGTAACGTCATGGCGAGTAGAGGCAGTGTGATTCCCCTATTTATTGATCGCATTAACTCGGGGAAACCGATCACGATTACAAATCCAGAAATGACAAGATTTATGATGACACTTGAAGATGCTGTTGATCTCGTACTTTACGCTTTTGAACATGGCAATCAGGGTGATTTATTTGTGCAAAAAGCACCAGCGGCCACGATTGATGTCCTCGCAGACGCTGTTTTAGCTTTAACAAAGGCAAAGGTAGATAAAGTATATATTGGCACGAGACATGGCGAAAAGCTTTATGAAGTGCTTGTGACATCGGAAGAAATGGTCAAAGCTGAAGACTTAGGCAATTTCTTTAGAATTCCCGCGGATAACCGTGATCTTAATTATGACAAGTTTGTAACGGAAGGTTCGTCTAAAGTGGATGAAATTGAGCCTTATACCTCGCACAATACAAATCGTTTAGATGTTGAGGGGATGAAAAAAGAGTTATTAAGAATTGTCGAAAAAGAAGTATATGAGCATTTACGAAAATAGGGGAGGATTTTTATGGAAGATCAAAAGAGTTTACGCGAGTCAGTGAAGGAAATATTCATTTTATTAAAACGTAATATTTTTCATATTGGTTATTTTTTAGTAACGGGACTTGTGATCGGCGCCATTTACGCTAATTGGGTGATGGAAACGACTTATTCAAGTACAGGAAGTCTGGAAATAAGACAAACAGCAAATGAAGCCCAACTGATTCAAATTACAAACGCGATGACTTCAGGTGAATTTATTGATGAGGTCGTCCTTAAACTTGGTGAAGAAGGGTATGCTATGCTTCCGGATGGAAATCCTCTGACAGCAACTTTCATTGAAACAGGGTTAAAAACGAGTTACACCGTAAATAACCCCATCATTACTGTGACATTTGAATCCGAATATCAAGCATTAACACTGCTGAGTCTTAATACGATTATTGATGAATTTGTTGTGTATGGTAATGAAAACCTCAGCGTGGTTAACAATAATCTTTATGTTTATGAAAACGCCGAAGTAGCGGTCAAAACTGGCTTATCTAATACGATGATTTATGGTTTATCCATTGTTCTAGGTCTTCTATTTGGGGTTGCGGTCGTTCTTATTACGGACTATTCAAGTGGTCAGATTTTATTTGTCTCTGATCTAGATCAATTTGGGTTTAGAACATATCAGTTAACAAAAATAAAAACAAAGACACGCGACGAACTTGAAAGAGTTAAACAACTCAACCAGAATATATTAACCATGCAAAACTATATGGAAAGCAAGATTGAAAATCGTTTCTTAAAAACCATCGCTGTATCTAGCTTTAAAAAGAGTAAGCATGTCGATCAACTTATTGAAGCGATTGCAAAGACGTATGCACAAAATGATCAAAAGACATTAATTGTTGATTTAGACTTTGTTAAAGCCGACTTAAATGAGTACTTTGAAGTTGACGCTAAAGAAAATATTGTTGATATTGCTGAACAAAACCTTGATCATTTTGTCTTTAAGAAACTGCAAAATGACTTATACTTCCTACCCGCAAAAGAAGTGACCTACCCCTCCAAGTTTTATAAGAGTGAAGCGTTTAGAAGTGCTGTTGAAAGAGTAAGCAAAGACTTTGATGTTGTTATCTTTAGATTAAGCCAGGTAGAAGATGATATGACGAGTCTTAATGCCTTATCCTTATTTGACTTCTTAGTGACGAATGTCGTCATTAATAAAACGAGTAAAAAGAAGCTTAAAGAATATATGAGTGTTATTAATCATCATCAATATCAAAACGTTGTTATTAATGCATTTGATAAGTAAAGGCAGAGAATATCTCTGCCTTTTTTAGTTACTAGTGAATTTGCGGATGCATTCTAAGTCTTTTTAAATTTGATGCGGATGGAAAAGTAAGCCGTTAGTGAGAGCAAAAGAAGTCCTACAACAAGGATAACACCACCTGTATCACC
>CAYWQC010000116.1:0-2258 GCA_964460405.1 uncultured Staphylococcaceae bacterium
GAATTTTTCGTTAATGGTGCCAATCAATACTTTGTATCTGCAAGTGGTGCTGTCGCCTTTGGTGCCGGTGCGATGATTTCAGACGAATATAGTGGCGAAGCTGTTTATGAAACAACCGCTGAAGTATTTATTCCTCGTGCTGCTCTTGGTAGTGCCGACCTCCATCGGATTGGTTTTGCCTGGAAAACAGATGGCGATATGGCGACTGGCTTAGGTGGTAGTGATGGCAATGCCGATGCATGGTGGTTTGCCGCTGGTCACTTCCCAAGCAATGGCGAAGAACAATATTATGTTAATGCCGATGGACTCTTCGTTGATGATCCAACCGTTGCCTAATTAGACATTTATTCACACATTATCATTTGATAGTGGGCCCTATAGAACTCTATAGGGCTTTTTTTATGGGATTTGTCTAATTGTTTTGACATAGTCAATTATTTGATGAATGATAAAACAAGAGGTGTATTTATGTTATATAAAAAATTGACGATTGAATTCAAGGAACATCCGCGCCGTTTAAGTCGTGTCTTACTTGTGAGAAGTGATATTGATTTATTTAGTCTTGGCGTGGCTATTGTCGTGTCACTAGGTGGGATGTTTGAACACTATTTTCTTTTTCGTAACAAAACACATAGTTTTTTACCTGAAAACTTTGATCAATGTGATGATGATGAGTTATTTATGGCGCATTTTCATTTATCTGATCTTGGTGATCAATTCTCGTTTGAATATGATACAGGCGATGGTTGGGACTTTCATGTCAAAGTTAGTGAACAATCGATTGAGAAACGTTCAAGAAAATGGGCGCATGTGATCGATGGCGTGGGTCAAGGCATATGGGAAGACAACATCCGGACTTTACTTGCCTATTTAGATGGGGAAATCGCTGCTGATTTTAGTGGGGTTGATGAGGCACTAGGGTATACACTCCCATGGAATTTTCATAACCAGACAGTGGGTGATTTTGACCAACCTCTTGATATTGTTTCTCTTGAGGAAACGTTTAATAGCGACTTTCTTGATGCCCTTGAACAACTTGAAGAAAGTGATTATTTTTGAAACGAACTGCACTTTTTAGACAAAAAAGTGTGAATGTTAACTTTAAGTGACAACGTTCCACCTTTGCGTGCTGGTGTGTAGGAAAGTGATTTTGTATGATAGGCTTGTCTTATAAAGGAGGGACATTATGACTTTTGCACAAAACTTAATGACGTATCGAAAACAAGCAGGCATTTCCCAAGAACAACTGGGTGATGCCATTGGTGTCAGCCGTCAAACGATTTCTAAATGGGAGTTAGGGGAGACGAGTCCAGATCTCGATAAACTCCAACTGTTATCTCATTATTTTTCTGTTTCTATTGATGAACTCGTAGGACAAAAACATGAAAAACAAAAGGGGTATAATTTTTCTCCACGTCAACTTGTCTATGAATATCGCAGCAAAAAACAACTATTTGGTATACCTTTGATTCATATTAACGTGGGATTAGGGATGCGTGTAGCGCGGGGCATCATTGCCATTGGTAATGTATCAGTCGGCCTTATTTCACTAGGGTTTATTTCTTTAGGTATATTAGCGTTTGGTCTTCTTGGTTTAGGTATCATTGGTCTTGGCGTACTCGGTATTGGTGCGATTGGCGCGGGTGCCTTTAGTGTGGGTTTATTAGCACTAGGGGCGATTACTTTTGGTTATCTATCCATTGGCGGTGTTGCTGTTGGTGTATATTCCCTAGGCGGACTAGCCATTGCCCGTGATATCGCCTATGGGGGTAAGGCAGTTGCTGAGGTGGCGTTTAACACCGAAAATGGTTTGATAAGCTTTACCAAACAAGAAATCGCCACATCCATTGATGCAGCATTTCCCACTATATGGCGATTTATAAGAAATTTATTTATTGGGTTGGGAAGTTAGAACTCATTAAATCATTGCATCAAAAATATTGTTAGCAATTCTTGTAATTACTGTTACCACGACACTATTTCCTGCTTGTTTATAAAGTTGCGAAGTTGTAATAGAAGGAAGAACATAATTTTTAGGGAATCCCTGCAAATTAAAACACTCCCTTGGTGTGAGTTTTCTTATTCCAAAATCAGATAAAATTATTGGAACATTATGGCCACCAGTACCCATATTTGCAGTAAGAGTAGGACAAACGCCAGATTTATTTTCTCTCAGATAAATCCTTCGCCATTGATAGAATATGTTTTTCTTTACGATATCTTTGATATCATCGTAAAAATAACAGTTAGACGCATTA
>CAYWQC010000117.1:0-2246 GCA_964460405.1 uncultured Staphylococcaceae bacterium
ATTGGCATTTACTTGATCCCGTCGATGACTATGAAATTCATCGAAATAATTTAATTTATAACAACTATCAAGGTAACCGCAATCCTTTCATCGATTACCCACAACTTGCTGATATTGCCTATGATAGTAGCTATAGTGGCGCAGGAGCCTCTATTTCTTCTGCTGATGCATGCTTGACAACTGGTTGTCCTTATTATGAACAATCAGAATCAAATCTTGTCTCAATTTCGATTACGAATCCTGCTGACCAAATGGACTATTATATCGGCGCTACACTCGATACTTCAGGGCTCGAAGTGAGAGCCTATTATAGCGACAATACTAGCGTACCAATCAGTGGATATACTCTATCCATTCAAGGTGAAAGTGGATTGACTCTCACGAGTAGTGGTATGAAAACCGTTACTGTTACTTATGAAGCAAACGCGACTATCAAAACCACAAGTTACACAATCTATGTGGCTAGCGATACAACATTAATCGCAAATCCTACGATCACAAGTGTGCCAATAGGATCAAACTATAGTGATACTAATTTAACAGCAAATTTAGTGTATTCCACGATTAATGGTAGTTTTGATGTCGAGATTCCATATGGTGAACTCACAGTGAGTCATGTCGACACGATGATACTTGGCACCCAAGAAATTGCTGTCTCTTATTTAGACTACCAAGGACAGTTTGATTTTGTGGTGACCAATGAAGACGCTGAGATTTTATCAGGTGAGTCTACTTCTGATCTGTTCATATCTGAATATATTGAAGGTGGCAGCAGTAATAAATCAATTGAAATTTATAACGGTAACAATAGTAGTGTTAATTTAAGTGATTATTCTATCTCGTTATTTTCTAATGGTAATACAGAAGCCTCTTCTACGTTAACATTTATAGACGAATCAATCATGGCCCAAGACGTCTACGTTATTTCCAATAGCTCATCCGTACAAGATATACTTAGTGTTACAGATAAAACGAGTGGTGTCGCTAATTTCAATGGAAATGATGCACTGATATTATACAAGGGGGAAACCATCATTGATGTGATTGGAACTGTTGGTTCTAATGCTGTCTTTGCCGAAAATATCACTATGACGAGGAACCAAGATGTCTCTTCAGGCAACACGACCTACACAACCAGTGAATGGACTACCTATCCACAGGATACGTTTGTCTACCTTGGTGATCACACAGTCAGTTGGTCAACAACAGGCATTAGTGCCAGTCAACAAGCAGAGGCTTATGCAAATTACTTCCTAAATGTAACTGGTCCTTATTGTGAGGATGGTGAGGGTAACCTCATCCCTTGGTTGAGCCTTAAGGATGAATATTTATTTATGGATAGTTCGAGTAAAGATATTTTTGTTTCTTCTAGTGATCCCTCAGTCGTCAACGCCCGTCAACGTTATACACTGCTAATCAATCGTGGTTATGGTTTTGATAATTATTTAGTGGATGGCAGTGGCACCCCACTCATCAGTCAAAAAAGACTCACAACTACTTCGAGTCGTGAGCCTTTGCTTATCATTTCACTGATTGTCATCAGTTTAATAGTGGTCTCAGGTTATATCATCTACCGCAAACGGCAGTTAGACTTATAAATTAAAGGCTTCTTTAACGCCTTGATGAATGACTTCACCATTATACGTATTAAGCCCTAGAACGAGCGCATGATCTTCGAGGGCTTTTTGAATGCCCAAGTCCGCGATCATGAGACCATATTTAAGTGTCGTAAAATTAAGCGCCATCGTTGCTGTTTTAGGCACAGCTCCGGGAATATTTGCAACCATGTAGTGAATGATACCGTCTACTTCATAAATGGGATCATCATGAGTTGTGGGTCGACTAACTTCAGTAGAACCCCCCTGATCAATCGCAACATCGGCAATTACGCAACCCTTCTTCATGAATTGATAGTATTCTCGTTTAATCATTTTCGGGGCATGCGCACCTGGTAATAAAACACCAGATATCACGATATCAGCGTCTTTTAAAGATGCCTTAATATTATTTTCTTCACTTAAACGTGTTGTAATAAATGGGTATTTTTGTTTGAGAAGCGACAATTTAGTTTCGTTGATATCAAGAATCGTCACTTCTGCTCCTAGACCATAGGCATTACTTAGGGCAGCACTGCCAACAATCCCTGCCCCAAAAATGGTTACTTTTGTATGGGGAACACCGGCAATTGGTGAAATTAAAATGCCTTGTCCTCCATTATATTTATAAAGAAAACGATTGGCTTCAAG
>CAYWQC010000118.1:0-2233 GCA_964460405.1 uncultured Staphylococcaceae bacterium
TCACTGGAAAGAATGCGCTTCGCTAATTTTTCTTTACCATAAAATCTTGGTATATAGACAATATCAATTCCAAGTGCCATAAGTCCTCCTAAATATCATTACGATCCATTCTTTCTTCTTCTGGTGACAACTCATAATCATGGATAACACGTGCACCCCGGCTCGAATTAGCAGCGTCGGGTGGGCTAATAATACCATCGGCCATCAACGCATCATAAATATTTTTCGCGCGATTATAGGCCATATTAAATGTTACTTGCATCCTATTAATTGAAATTGTATCAAGTGTCAAAACATATTCCTTAACTTCCTCATAAAGGTCATCTTTAAATTGACTTGGGGTTCCCGCAATAAATCCATTATTACCCCGATCACTTAAGTCGAGAAACTCAGACATATAATCCGTATCGTAATTTTGTTTCAAATAATCTGTAACAGCACGAATTTCATCATTATCAACATATGCACCTTGGATGCGGGTTAGACCCTGACGAGAAATTTGCGTACAGTCGACAAACATATCACCATTTCCAAGAAGCTGTTCGGCACCACCTTGGCCAAGGATGACCGTACTGTCAACAGGACTTGCGGTCATAAGGGCAACGCGCGTCGGCAAGTTGGCCTTAATCGTCCCAGTAATGATTTCAGTTGAGGGACGTTGGGTGGCAACAATGAGATGAATGCCGGCGGCACGAGATTTTTGGGCAATACGAAGCACATAAGTTGAGATGTCCTTTTCGCTTTCAACGATATCAGCAAATTCATCAATGACGATGACAATCCTCGGTAAAATCGGGCGCCCTTCTTCACGAGCAAAACGGTTGTACTCACTAAGCTTATTCGCACTGTGTTCTTCAAAGAGACGATAACGTTGTTCCATCTCATCAACCATCTTTTCAAGAGCAACTCGTGCTTCTTTTGTCTCTTTGATAATAGGACACAATAGATGAGGAATATCACGATATTTCGTCATTTCCACCCGCTTTGGATCGACGATCAATATTTTCAGCTCTTCCGGACTTGTCCGCATTAATAGCGTAACAAGCAAACTATGCACAAAGACAGATTTACCACTTCCTGTTGATCCGGCTACAAGCAGATGGGGAAATTCTTCAAGCTGCCCCCAAATCACACGTCCGTCAATATTTTTACCAAATGGAATGGCAAATTTGTATTTATCACCTTTAGGGAGGTCGATAATACAATCGCGAAGTGAAACAGTAATTTTCTTTTCATTGGGCACTTCAAAACCACTTGTGACCTTGCCGGCGACAACTTCTTCGAACCGTCCGGGTTCACCTTTGAGACGAATATTAATATCTTTAATGTAACGGTTAAGTGTTTGCACACTTTTGTCGTCATCCATTTTAATGTCAAATCTAGTAATGGAGGGACCTATTGTATAAGAAAGTGCTGTTGCCCCAAGTCCAAAACTATTGAATGTGGCATTAATAACACGCATCTTTGCTTGAGCAGCAGCGTCGTTAATTTGCATTTCATCTTCAGGAACGTAGGCGTTTAAGAGGTCAATACGTGGATAAACGTAAGGTGCTTTCTTTACTTCCTTAATTGCTTCTGGTTTAGAACTAGTGTCCGTATCAATTTCAGTTTCAACGACTGCCGTAGGCACGGAGGGAAGCGGTGTCTCCATCGTAGGTTCTACTTTTGCCGATACTAGCGATGTCTCGACATCGTGTGTGGCGGCAATTGTTTCTTGTTGGACAATTTTTCCAAGTAAAACATCATCTTCCTCTTCTTGAGGTGGTAATAAGGAAGTCACTTCCTCATCAACATCTACGCGCTCTGTCGAGGCGAAATCATCTTTTTCCTCGGGTTCTTCAGCAACAATGTCTTCTTGAAATGGGGCATTGAGTTGTGCCTCCACTTGTTCGATTTCAATTTCTTGTGTCGTGTGTTTTGCTTTACTAATATCAACGACTACAGGGTTAAAGCTAAATGAATCGGCATTCGCCTCACCACCAAACACAGCACGCTTCACACGATTAGGTTCAGTCTGCGCATCAAAATAATTAATTTCTGGCGGAGATTCAATTGGTGTTTGGATGGTGACCACTTCTTTGTTTAAGGGTGAGATGGTCTGTTCAAGAGGAACCCGTCGCGCCCTTCTAATGACTTGATTACGATGCTTTAATGTCAAATAATAAGTGCGGATGTTTTGATAAAGCATATTTAGCAATGGCCAGAAAGCAAAGATCAAAGCGACAACGAGTAA
>CAYWQC010000119.1:0-2222 GCA_964460405.1 uncultured Staphylococcaceae bacterium
ACCACTTAAACGATTTATTCAAAAAAGCATTGAAACCTTTGTGGCCGAACAACTTGTTCGTGGTGATATTGTCACCAAGGTTCCCTATACTATTGATATAAAGAATGACACATTAATGATGCGGGCTATCGCCTAAGTCATATGCCGTAGGTTCGCCTACGGCCTTTTTTTCATCCTTTTGTTTACAAAGGTTTTTCTAAGGTATAAAATAGCGTATACTGAATATAGAAATGAAAAGAGGAATCATTAAATGAAAACAAAAACAATTGTTAGCTTTATGTTTTTCGGCCTTATCCTATCAGCATGTGGCCAAAACTCAAGTGAATCAAGTGAACCTATTAGTAACTCAGAAGAACCTACTAGTCAAACAAGCACGCCATCGACAAGTGATAATGAAGACCCCATCGTCTCACCTTCTATTCAATTAACTGTTGCCCCTGCTTATAGCGGTGACTTTTGGGATGATGCTGATTTAACATTAACTGGTACTGCACTAAGAGATGAACTCAACGATTTTATGTGGGCCGATTTTAATCCGATTGACTATAATACCGTAAGTACAGCGATATTAGAAATGGACCAAGATCCAAATAACGCCAGTAATATTCTCTCGCTTTATGACCTGAATTCGATTCCTAAGAGTCAACAAAACTGGAAATGGAACCGTGAACACACATTCCCACAATCTAAATTAGCTGATGGTGATGATAGTTTAAGAGCAGGTTCAACCAAGAAAAATATTTCAAGTGATGCCGCCAATATTTTCGCCGCTGATGTAAAATTGAATACAGATCGGAGTAATTTTTCCTTTATTGATCTCGACTTAGAAGAAAAGTATCATCAATATACGATGTATAATTCCTTTGGTACAAGAACGGATAACTTCATTTATCGTGGTTATTACGCACCTACACCAAAAGTACGTGGTGAAATTGCTCGCGCTCAACTTTACATGCTTGTCATGTATCCAAATAACTGCAGTATGTCAGAAAATTTCTCACTTGCGGATATGCTTAGATGGAACCTTGAGTATGCGCCAACTGTTGAGCGTGACCTACAACGCAATGCTGGCTTAGAAAAATATCAACACATGCGTAACCCATTCATTGACTATCCTGAACTCGGTTGCCAAGTGTTTGGTGATTTCAACAAATCAACCCGTGGTGCCTGTAGTATTGCTTAGATAATTAAAAATGATCAACATGTGTCATAGCGTACTTCGGTACGCTATGATTCATTTAAAGGAAAGAAAAATATGAAAATTAATCGGATGATGTTGCTCGTCACGCTCCTCCTCTTAGCGGGATGTGGGACAAGTAGTAGTGAATTACATACCTCAATTGGAGTGCTGACCAGTCAAGAGGTGAGTGAAGACCTATCTACAAGTGTTGAAGAGAACAATGACTTTGGTGGTTACTATAAGGACATTGATTTAGATCAGGAAGGCACAACGCTTTTAAATGCGCTTAAAACACTTGTCAATAACACGTATCGTGGTGGCAATTATGCTAAGGCATGGGACAATGCCCGTGAGGCTGATGAAGATGTTGACAACAGCAATAACATTATTCAAATTTACAGCCGATTCACACGACCTAAGAGCGAAAAAAATAGTGGGAGTGGCACTGACAACTGGAACCGTGAGCATGTCGTCACCCAATCCGCAATGGGCTGTAATACTAGCTCAATTGGGCCTTGTACTGACTATAATAATCTTTTTGCTAGTGATACAGCGGTTAACTCAAAGCGTGGTAATACAAGGTTTGGTGTTGTCAGTGGCGGAACAATTGTTAAAGATAGCAAGGGGAGAAATACGCCAGCTCGCATTGGTAGCGGCGTGTTTGATCCTAGTTCAGAAGCACGAGGTGAGGTTGCACGTGCAACAATGTATATGATTATCAAGTGGAACTTTTCAACAAGTATTAATGGAGACTTTGATACACTATTAGAATGGAACCGCGATTACCCGCCAACAGAGGCCCGTGAGATCAAGCGGAACAATGCCGTGCAAAAATATCAAAATAACCGTAATCCATTTATAGATTATCCCTACTTAGCGGATGCAATTTGGGCATAGATGAGATTTCTTTGTTTTACGACATTTTATAGTTGACTAAGAATAAATTCTTTAGTTATAATTAGAGGCGACTGACAAAGTCGCCAATCCGCCCCCTTAGTTAAATGGTATAACAGATCCATGGTAAGGATCCGTCGCTAGTTCG
>CAYWQC010000120.1:0-2184 GCA_964460405.1 uncultured Staphylococcaceae bacterium
CCCTGTGTCTTCACCGACAAGTAATTATGGTAAAGCGCTTATTGGTATTATTGCCGCATTCTTTACTGTCCTTATTCGTGTGGCGGGTGCTTATCCAGAAGGGGTTGCCTTCTCGATTGCCTTTGTTAACATTCTCGCGCCGATGATTGATAAACTAAGTGTTGGTCAAACCACTGTTCATTTATGGAAAAAATATGTGACAGCTGGTGCTATTTTTGCACTGAGTGTAGGAACGATGTCACTCATCTCCTTTAACAAAACGAAGGCCGATGATGGCGATGATCCAAGTAGTAGTGAACCCCCTGTTGTTGTACCATTTGTCCAATATAGTGGGTCGTATACTTCTGTTGCTCCCACTGATGAATATACTGAACCTTTTACAACAAATGTAACTGTTGGTCTTGATATTGAATACAATATCGTCGCCCTAGAAGTTGTAGATGGTTCGACACCTGGTTTTGGCGGTTATACAAATAAGGCTGACCAATTTGTTGAGTATTACACCAGCATTAGTGTGGCTGATTTCTTAGCCTTACCGGTTATTACCGAAGCCAATGCAGGAACAACTAAACCAGCTGAAGATGACATCCCCCAAGCTGTGGTGGGTCTATGGTATTCCAGTGTCGCCATTTATCAAGCAATGGCTGACGCCTTTGATGGCATTGAGGTGTATCAAGGTGCGCATACGAGTGCCATGTGTGAACCAAGTGAATATTGCGAATATGAACCAGAACAACTTGCTGTTGATGTTTATGTTAAAGATGGTGTCATTCTTACTTTAGGTCTTGGTGACGAGGGTCAATCAACCGCTTCATTCGCCAATCGTTGGGGTGAAGCATTTGAAGACGTTCTTGCGGTCTATCAAGATTTAGAAGTTGCAACACTCATTACGATGAGTGAACCAGTGGAATTATATGGTGTTGAAAGTGCTGCAGCAGGCGTAACCTATAGTGGTGATCGTCTCTTCTTTGCGGTCCTTAATGCCTTAGAAGGGTATGGTGCATAATATGGCCAAAAAACAAATTAATAAATTTCTTTTACTCCCACTTTTCCTCGGTGCTGTTTGCTTGTTGAGTGCCGGCATCATTGCCGGAGTTAATGCCTTTACTGAACCAGTCATTAATCAACGCGTTATCGATCAACAAAATGCGGGTTACTACAAGGTGCTTGGTATCGAAAGCGCCGATGCCCCTGTTGATATTGACATCGACGCGAGTCTTGCAGAAGAAGGCGTTACAAGTAAAAAACAATTTTCGAGCGGTGATACCCTTATAGGGTATGTGTATGACGTTACTGTACGTGGTTATGGTGGCGATATCGTATTTCAAATCGGTTTTAAAAACAATCTTATTGCGGGATTTAATGTGATTAGTCATGGTGAAACCCCATCCTTTGGGGGTGTGGTCTTACCTTTGGTTGATGAACGCATTAAGGATCAAGCCGCCAGTAGTGATGTGCTAGCGCTCATCAATGGTAGTGATAATCTTACTGCTGGTAAGAGCGTGACGGGTGATGCGATTGTGGCGGGGATTAGTGCCTGTGCCGATGATTACTTAGCGGAGGTTGCATAATATGAATAAACGTCAAATCGTCTTAGATGGTGCTTTTAAAAATAATTCGACTTTTATCTTATTACTTGGTCTATGTCCTGTGTTGGCCACCACAAGTGGGGTATCAAGTGCCTTAGGTATGGGCCTTGCTATGCTTGCTGTGATTATTGTCTCCAACATTGTTGTTTCATTAATTCGTCACTGGATTCCTCATGAAATTAGAATTCCCGTGATGATTGTCATTATTGCCACGATTGTCACTGTGGTAGAAATGTTGATGAAAGCCTATTTGCCAGATTTAGCGGCTAATTTGGGCGTTTATCTTTCGATTATTGTCGTCAACTGTATTATCTTTGCCCGCGCGGAATCATTTGCCCTTAAGAATACCGTGCTTGATAGTTTTCTAGATGCTATTGGAACTGGACTTGGTTTTATTCTCAGTGTCCTTCTCCTTGGTCTTGCTCGCGAACTCGTTGGCACTGGGGCGATTGACTTCAAATCCTTTGTTAATGGTGAGTCGCTTTATCTATTAAGAATATTCCCACAAGAATATGCAATTAGTATTTTTGTTGATAATTCTGGCGCCTTTATTATGTTAGGACTGCTAATTGCCCTGATTACTTATTTGGTACCA
>CAYWQC010000121.1:0-2027 GCA_964460405.1 uncultured Staphylococcaceae bacterium
ATTGTCGAACAGGTTTCTTTTGCCAAATGAGAAGAAATCATCAAAGAATGGGTCAATTAATCCGAAAGGATTGTCTCTTTTAACAAGTTTACGCATTAATATTACCTCCTTACTTGTTATTAGCACTCTTAATATCTAAGTGCTAATTTTATTATAGTACATTATTTGGCAGTGTCAACACTTGAGTGCTAAATTTGCAAATTTTGTGTCTAAATTTGACTGCGGACAAGCGTGATGGGCTATAATCTAAAATTAGAGGTTAATGATGAAACAAATCCCCGCAAACCAAAAAAGTAAATTATCACAATTAGCGCCATTATTTTTAATGTTTTTAAAACTTGGAGCCTTCACTTTTGGGGGTGGTTACGCAATGATATCCCTCCTACACGAAGCTGTGGTTGAGAAAAAAGGATGGTTAAGTGAAGATCAGATGCTGGAAATTATTGGCATTGCCGAATCAACACCGGGTCCGATTGCCATTAATATGGCAACCTACGTCGGGTTTAAACGTGCTGGTATACTTGGCGCGTTATTTGCCACCTTGGGTGTTGTGCTTCCGTCGCTTATCATTATTTTCACTATCTCCTTAGTTTTTGAACAATTTTTAGCAAACCCTTATGTTGCCTTTGCCTTCAGTGGTATTAAGATTGCGGTTAGTCTTCTTATTATTAATGCGGGTCTTGATATGATTAAAAAATTAGAAAAAAAGATGCTTCCTATTGTCGTGCTCGTCCTCGTGATTGTTATGATGATTGTCATTGAAATTTTTCACTTTAGTTTTTCTACGATTTTTCTTATTCTTATCGGTGGTTTTATTGGCATTTTTGTCCACGGTTTATCGATACTTAAAGCGAGGACTAAATGATGATATATCTCTATTTATTCTTCGAATTTTTCGTCATTGGACTCTTCACTTTTGGTGGAGGATACGCGATGATTCCTATGATTCGTCAGCTCGTCGTTGAACGCGGATGGATCAGTGAAGATATGTTTGTTAACTTTCTAGCAGTTGCCGAATCAACGCCGGGACCCATCGCCATCAACATGGCAACGTTTGTTGGTTCCACCCAAGCTGGTTTTCTCGGTAGTGTTGTTGCCACTTTAGGTGTGGTTTTACCCTCATTTATTATCATTATTCTCATCGCTTCTATCTTAAAACTGTTTTTAAGTAACCCTTATGTTCAAGCCTTTCTCAAAGGGATTAAGCCTGTCATTATCGGTCTTATACTCTCAACCGGTCTCATCCTCTTTGTTAAAGCACTCGGTTTTGAGAGCATTTCCCGCTTTCACTACCAAACGGAAACACTCATCATGACGCTTGTCCTGACATTTATCTACTTTGCATATAAAAAGATGTTTCAGCAAAAGATGAATAGTATTTTGTTTATCTTACTTTCGGCCTCAGTGGGCATTACCACTTTCATGATTAGCCATCTTCTTGGTTGATTTATAGTAGCCTCACACTAAGACTTTAAAAAAATGGGCAACGCCCATTTTATTTTCTAATCCGTCTTCTTTTCCGCAAATAGCCACCACTCATTGAACTGATGTCGGAAACTATCACCACTGCATCATCATCAATAAGGCGTACTTCTTCCGTGATTTGTTCGCTTCCTTTGCGGTTAGCTAGCACCATTAAGATTTTACGTTTTTGGTCCTTACCACGCGCATCAATGGTCGTGACACCAAAACCAGAGTGACGTATTTGTTCAGCAATTTGCATGTGATTTTGTTTGTCCGTGATGATTTGAACATTCAACATGCCAAAGGCTAATTTTTGTTCGATGAGACTGCCAAAATACACACCAGCTGCAAACCCAAGTGAGTAAGCAAGGCCTTTTAGGGGGTCTTCGGCAAGACCGGTAATAACACGGGAAGCGATAAAAACCCACAGAAGAATTTCAAATATTGCGAGCACTGAAGCGAAGGTACGATAGCCCTTGACCACAAGAATACCGCGAACAGTGCCAATTGCTACTTCAATAATTTTAAAAATTATAATAATAATTAATTCGATAATCATTCCC
>CAYWQC010000122.1:0-1991 GCA_964460405.1 uncultured Staphylococcaceae bacterium
GATGCCATCCAAGCACTGAACAAGGGTGAGGTCATCGCCTTTCCCACGGAGACGGTATTTGGTCTTGGTGTCGTTTTTGATGATGAAAATGCTTATCACCGCCTTGTTTCCATTAAAAACCGTCCACCTACGCAACCCTTTACCTTGATGTGCGGTGACGTTAATGACATTAAAAAATACGCTTATGTTGATTCACAAACGGAAACATTAATTAAGGCGTTCATGCCCGGTCAATTGACGCTTATCCTCCGTGTAAAGGAGGATGTCCCACCCATGGTCACATTAGGAACGGGTTTTATTGGTATTCGTGTCAGTGAACTCAAGTTTGTTCAGGACATGATTCGCCGAGTGGGAAAACCTCTTCTCGTTCCTAGTGCAAATAAGCATGGTGATGCGCCGGCACTTAATCATGAAGAGGCGCTTTTAGCGTTTAAGGGAGACATCCCCTACATCATTGAAGGGCAAAGTATATCGCATATCCCTTCAACAATTATCAAAATAGATGATAAAATAGAGTTGATTAGAGAGGGAATGATTCCCTTTAGTCGCATTAAAGACATAGTGAGGTCAATATGAAAATTGCAATTGGTGCCGATCATGGTGGTTATGAATATAAAGAAGCCATCAAACAACATTTAATAACAAAGGGTTATGAAGTCCTTGATTTAGGAACAAACTCTCCTGATAGTGTCCATTATCCCCTGTATGGATTTGCTGTTGGTGAAGCTGTTAGAGATGAAAAAGCCGATCTTGGTGTCGTCGTTTGTACGTCCGCTGAAGGTATCGTGATGGCGGCTAATAAGGTCAAAGGCATTCGTGCTGGCATTGCCTATAATGATGATGTTTCTAGTAAACTCAAAACCCACAATAATGCTAATGTTATCGGCTTTGGTCAAGGACAAATGGCATTAGTCGATGTCTTACGTCGACTTGATATCTTTTTAACAAGTCAATTTGAAGGTGGACGTCATCAAACGCGTGCCGATTTGATGGACCACTATAACGACTAACATATCGAAGCAACATTTAATGATAGTCATCTACTTATAAATAGATGGCTATTTTTATTTGTCCTAATTGTCAAAACAGTGATCGCCGTTATATCGGCATCAAAAACGGGGAATACTACTGTCGCCGCTGTTTATTGATGCAGGCAAATGAAGTCATCGAATATACGCCTTTTCCTCCTCACGTAGTGAATGTCAATATCAACTACCCGCTTACTCCTCAACAAAATCAAATCGCCAAGCGCGTACGACAAAACTATATTGGTGGCATTAATTCCCTAATTTATGCGGTGTGTGGTGCCGGTAAGACCGAACTCGTATTTGATGTTATTCGTGAAGCATTAAGAAACGGTCAGCAAATTGGCTTTACCATTCCACGTCGCGAAGTCGTCAAGGAAATATATGTTCGCCTAGTCGAGGCATTCCCAAGTGTGGATATTGCCCTTGTCCATGGAGGGAATACCTCACGACTAAGGGGGCAAATCATTGTCCTTACCACCCATCAACTATATCGTTATAAGCAATTTTTTGACCTGTTAATTTTTGATGAAATTGATGCCTTTCCTTATGCCGGTGATTTTGTGCTTGAGGCGATGTTTAAGCAAAGCATTAGAGGTCATTTTGTCCTGTTGAGCGCCACACCTAGTCAGCGTCTTTTAACCTCATTTGCAAAGACAGGAGAAGTGCTGACACTGTTTACACGTTTTCATCATCATCAAATGCCCGTGCCTCGCGTTGTTATTGGTTTTTATCTTGTTGATTATGTGCTCCTATTCCGACACCTGAGACGCTTAATCAACGCAGGCAAAAGCGTTCTCGTGTTTGCCCCGACTATTGCGAGGGCGGAAGGGTTATTTAACCTCCTTAAAAATGTGATTAAGAAGGGAGGATTAGTGCATTCAAAACGAGAAGATAATACCCGGATTATTAGTGATTTTAAAAGAGGTTTATATCAGTATTTAGTGACGACAACTGTCCTTGACC
>CAYWQC010000123.1:0-1975 GCA_964460405.1 uncultured Staphylococcaceae bacterium
AGTCGTATTTTCTCAAAATTATTCAAACATGATAATTCAACAGCCCCAAACCGAATGGCAGCAAACGGTTGATTAGTCTTAAGAGCATCAAAAATGAGTCCCGAACTCTTTTGCATCGTAATTTGTTTGATGTTACCAATTTGGTCTGTTTTTGGTTTAATACGAAAAAACTTATATTTAAGAACCGCGGGTGCGCTCTTAATAAAATCAAGAATATATGATAATTTGGAGCGTTTTCTTTTCATAACTATTTTATATTATACATGAATGAAGTAATTAAAAACATAACGAGCAATTGCCAACCCAAAAGCGGGTGGAACAAACGGTGAACTAGCTGGGGTACGATGTCCTGTTTTTTGCGGAATTTCACTACTTGCGACAACCGCCAATTTTTTGACGCCTAAGCGGCGAAGTTGAGAACGAATAACTTTTGCAAAAGGATCGTAATTTGTTTTAAACACATCCGTGACAATCACCTTGGTTGGATCAAAACGATTCCCTGCTCCCATCGATGATATCATTGGAATGTCATGTTCGTTGCAATATGAAATTAAAGTTAGTTTATCGTAAATGGAATCAATGGCATCCACCACAAAATCGAATGAATCAAGTTCAAAAAGATGTAGAGTATCAGCGTTTATTTCATTTTTAATTGCCACAATATCTAAGTTCGGATTAATATCAAGTAATCGTTCTTTCAAGGTTGTTACTTTATCCTTGCCCACTTTCGAATGGAGGGCCACGATTTGACGATTGATATTTGTGATGTCAATAATATCGCGGTCGACAATCGTGAGATGACCAAATCCCGCTCTTACTAAACTTTCGGCAGCCTGTCCACCCACACCACCTACACCAAAAACAATGACTCGCTTTTTAGCAATTAATGCAAGCGCTTCTTCGCCTACTAGCATGTTAAAACGTTGAAACTGATTACTTACCATGAATAAAAGCTCTTATAGCGGGATAAACAATTTCTGGAGCATAGCGCATGGATTCGCAGTGACTTGCGTTCTCAACTCTAATGAGATTCTTAGGTGCTGCGCACGCTTTATAGTTTTTGACACTCATATTGTATGGAACAAAATCATCCCCAGTGCCATGGATGAATAAGACAGGTATCCTTTCGTTCTTCTTAACCTCTTTAGTTACAGTTGTTTCTCTCATCGAAAATTTTGCAAATATTTTACAGTAGGTATTAATACCAAAAAATAAAATTTTAGGTTTGAATTTAATGACCTTTTTTCCTGTGTGAAGGGCAATTCCGCTTGGACGGCTATAACCTGAGTCAGCAATAATGCCTTTCACTGACGGAGGAAGCCCACAAAGGCCACTCGTTAACAGTACTGTTGCCGCACCCATGGAAATTCCACTCAAATAAATGTCTTTTTTACCTTTAAAACGTTGGTCTAGATAAAAAATCCACTCGCGGATATCGTAACGTTCACGAAGGCCAAAGGTTGTGTAATTGCCTCCACTCATGCCACACCCGCGTTGATCAACAATTAATAGATTCGTATTCAATTGTTCATAAAGATCGTTTTGGACACCAATATCATTAAACCCACTTGAATAATACCCATGAACAAAAATAATGACTTTATTGCTTTTTTTATTCTCATAGAAATATCCATGCAAAGTCGTATCTATATTAGTGATTTCTATATCTTCATGCTTTTTACGAATGTACTTTTGCTTTATCTGTTCCATTGAACCAAGATAACGCGCCCATCTTAGACCAAATAATTGACCATATAATAGTGTTCTATTGAGACGAAAACGACTGAAAACAAGGCCAAACGTAATGTTGACAATGGTGAAGTATGTCGATATTGCAATGACAATGACCACCACAATAATTAAAAGAATAATTTGCCATGTTTCCATGAATAAATTATAGCAAATTTTTACTACCTTTATTGCAATTAAGTCCACCTAATTAGGATTTTCAAAAATTAATAAGTATATTATTAAA
>CAYWQC010000124.1:0-1946 GCA_964460405.1 uncultured Staphylococcaceae bacterium
CTTCGATGATTAAAGCAAGAAACCGTCGTCCTCGGCAGATAACTTATCAATGTTTTAATCCTTATATTCCTCAAAAAATTATGAGCCACCTTGGTGGTAAATTTTATTATATTCACACGTATGGCTGTCAAGCTAACATTCGTGATGAGGAATCGATGGCGGGATTACTTGAAAGTGCTGGTATGATTCGTAGCGATGATGTTAAGCGTGCTAGTGTTGTTATCCTTAATACTTGTGCGATTCGTGCGAATGCGGAAGACAAACTTTTTGGTGAGGTCGGAAGTCTTAAAGCGCTTAAGCGCGATAACAAAGACTTAATTCTCATCGTTTCCGGTTGCATGGTTCAACAAGAAAGTGCCTTAGAAAAATTAGAAAAGTCATACCCTCAAGTCGATATATTCTTTGGCACTAATTCCATTCATAAACTCCTCGAACTCATTGATATACGCCTTGACACTGGAAAGAAAGTTATTGATGTGAATAGCGAAGATATTACGATTTATGAAGATGTACCCGTCGCCCGAGTGGAGGATTACAAGGCGTTTGTGAATATATCATATGGCTGCGATAAGTTTTGTACGTATTGCATTGTTCCTTATACAAGAGGCAAAGAACGGAGTCGGAAATTTAGTGATATTATTCATGAATGCGACATTTTAGTCCGTAGTGGTTATCAAGAAATTACCCTAGTTGGTCAAAATGTTAATGCTTATGGGCTTGATTTAAAAGATGGTCAACGGTTTGCAGACTTGCTTGAGGCTGTGGCTAAGTTAGGCATTCCTCGTCTTCGTTTCATCACATCACACCCATGGAATTTTGATGATGAGATGATTGATGTCATTGCAAAATATGACAACATTATGAAGTCGATCCACCTGCCTCTTCAGTCAGGAAATGATGAGATTCTTAAATTAATGGGACGGCGTTATAGCGTCGCGTCCTATCTTGACCTTGTCGCGAAATTACGTGCTAAAATGCCAACTCTCGCGCTTACCACTGATATTATTGTCGGATTTCCTAATGAGACAGAAGCACAATTTGCTGATACACTTAAGATCGTTGAGCAGGTTGGTTATAGCGGGGCCTTTACCTTTATTTATTCACCACGCCCTGGAACGCCTGCTGCTAAAATGAAAGATGATGTTAGTGATCAAGAAAAACATGCACGTTTTGATCGACTGAAACGATTGGTCGAAAAAGCAACAGGTGACTATGCCACCACACAAGTTGGTCTTGTCAAGAAGGTACTAGTCGATGGTACGAGCAAGAAAAATGATGATATGCTCAGCGCATACACAGAAGAAAACAAACTTGTTCATTTTAAAGGTAGTATTGATCTTGTCGGTAAAATTGTCGATGTTAAGATTTTAGATAGTCACGTATATCATCTTGCAGGAGTGTTGGTCAGTGACAAAAATCAGTAAAAAAATTGATGAATTAAGTACAACTTTTTTTGAGTTGCCCCTAGTAAAAGACTACTTTCACGCCGTTGATCTCATTAATGGTGATCAGGCCTTACTTGATTTAAGTGAACGGGTTAAAAAGTTACAAAGAATGATGACACTGCACATGAAAAAGCCCGAGCTTTATCACCAATATAAACTTGATTATGAAGCAGCGCTTAGTGAGTACAACCAACATCCGTATATGGTGAATTACACAACACTTAAAACGCAGGTTGAAGATTTACTCGCACAGATGAAGCAAATTATAGAAATATAGCAAAAGTCATCATTGAAAAATGTTGGCTTTTTTATTAGTTGACGAATAATTATGTTAAAATACAACTTGTTAGAGGACGAAAAATGGATAAAGCAAATTATACACCAATGATTATGCAATACTTAGATATTAAACGGGATAATCCCGGTGTTTTAATTATGTTTAGACTCGGTGATTTTTATGAGTTTTTCTTTGATGACGCCAAACTTGTTTCAAGAGAGCTT
>CAYWQC010000125.1:0-1916 GCA_964460405.1 uncultured Staphylococcaceae bacterium
TAGTTTTGGTTATTATCGTATTGGACTGGGCATAATGATTTTAATTTTAGGTCTCACACAAGTTTTGCCACTTTTCCCTGCGAGTCAAGTAGGGGCTATCATTGATAGTGGGGCCTTCTTGCTTCTTAAACACTAGAAAGGCGGATGCATGGCAACACAAAAAATCCCGAAAATTCTTCACTATATTTGGCTGGGAGGGAAACAAAAACCTGCTAGTGTTTTAGCGTGTCTAGAATCATGGAAAAAGTATTGCCCTGACTATCAACTTATTGAGTGGAACGAAGAGAGATTCGGCCATGGTCGTAGTCAGATTGTTGATTATGCTCTAGAACAACAAAACTGGGCTTATGCAGCAGATGTCATTCGTGTGGTTGCCCTTGAAGAAATGGGAGGGGTTTATTTTGATACTGATCTAGAACTCACAGCACCGATTGATGACCTCCTTGAGTATGACGCATTTTTAGGTTATGAAAGTCGCTTTTGGGTGGGGAGTGCCGCCCTTGGTGCGGTGCCTCATCATCCGCTTTATCAAACACTTGTGAATCGCTACAAGTATGAAGAAGACATTAAGTTTTTAAGTAATCCCTTTTCTGTTCATGCCTTTTCTGCAGTATTAAGACGCCATTATCACGTTAAATTAGATGGTCAATTCAAGGTGATTGATGGGATTGCACTATTACCTGAACCGTATTTTTATCCGATCAACTATATGTCGCTTAAGATGCATAAGACAGCAGAGACTAGAGGGATTCACTACTACGCAAGTAGCTGGCACAACAAGGAACAAAAGCGCGGTGCTCGTGTTGCCTTTGTTGCCCGTAAAGTATTAGGTCGCCATATTTATGGGTTTTTTGAACGGCTTGTCGCTAACGACTTTTATCGAAAAATTAGTCGGCAGTTAAAGAGGATTGAGCATGTCCACGACTAATATTATTGAAGTCAAACACTTAAAAAAACGTTTCAAACAAGTTGAAGCGGTAAAAGATATTTCTTTTCGTGTTGTCCAGGGTGAATTGTTCGCCTTTTTAGGCTTAAATGGCGCGGGTAAATCTACGACAATTAACATTTTATGTTCGATTATAGCTAAAGACAGTGGTGACATTTATATTGATGGCCTTAACGCAGATAAGGACAGTGAGAAGATTAAAAGTAAAATCGGCATTGTCTTTCAAAAAAGTGTTCTTGACCATGAATTGAGCGTGTTACAAAATCTTTATTCACGCGCTAGTCTATATCCGATGAGTAAAAAGGAAGCTGATAAGAAGATTAAGGAACTGACTGATATTCTCAATCTTCATGACATCTTAAAACGGCCATATGGTAAATTATCGGGTGGGCAAAAACGCAAGGTTGATATTGCCCGAGCCCTCCTCCATACACCCAAAATCTTGTTTTTAGATGAACCTACGACGGGACTTGATCCCAACACACGTTTGACGGTTTGGGAGACCCTTAATCAACTCAAAGCCAAAACAGATTTAACGATTTTTCTTACCACACATTATATGGAAGAAGTAGCCAAAGCCGATTATGTTGTCATTCTTGATGAGGGCCTTATCAGTGCTAAAGGAACACCCGATCAACTAAAGAGCACATATACCAGTGATCTATTAAGGGTCATTAGTGAGAAGGATGATAAACTTGAAACGATTTTTGTAGAAGAAGGACTATCATGGGAATATCATTCAGGTGCCTATGAAGTAAGCGTTAAAAGTGCCCTTTTTGCTAGTGAAATTGTGCAAAAACACCAGAATATCATCACCGACTTTGAAATATTAAAGGGTAATATGGATCATGTCTTTTTAAATGTAACGGGCAAGAAAATTAATGGAGGTCAAGATGAATAATCATTATCGTGAGCACATTAATAACTACTTTTATAATATTTGGCATTTAACAAAAAGAAATATTTTAAT
>CAYWQC010000126.1:0-1884 GCA_964460405.1 uncultured Staphylococcaceae bacterium
TTGATAAAAACGACAACGTCGAAGTTTATGATGAACTTCCTAACACACAACCCATGAATGAGGGTCCAGATCCTATCGATGAAAACTATGATAAGGTTCCTAATCCTCCCACACATTTTTTCCAAGATATATTACTTACATTTTTAGGTTTGGTTGGGCTAAACCTAATGGTTATTGTCACGCAAGCCATTGCTTTTTTAATCATGAGCAATAATGGATATTCAACATTCGCAATCAACGAATATTTCGCATCATATGATTTTCTAAGCATTGTAAATTTTGTGCGTTACTCGATCATATTTCTCATTATGATTGTTGTGATATTTATTACGAAGACGTTACTCCGCATCCTGCAATCGTTCAAGAAGTTTAGAACTTATTTATTTGGCATTGGTTATGGGTTTATCGTTATCTTTTTGAGTGTCGTATATAACAACATCATCGGCATGATATTCAAGGACTTTGGCAGTAATGAAAATCAGAATGCAGTGGAATCAGTTATTAGCCTCTACCCGCTATTATCAGTGATTTGGATTCCTTTTCTTGGTCCCATTGTTGAAGAGATAGCCTATCGTTTTGGCCTATTTAACGGGCTCAAAAAAATCAATCGCACGCTTGCATATGTGGCCACGGGACTATTGTTTGGTCTTATTCATTTTAATCTACCCGCTCAGGGGATTGAAAATTATTGGGGTCAGCTTGGTGTTGAATTATTAAATTTACCTGGTTATATCATTAGTGGCCTCGCATTTAATTATATTTTTGAAAAAGAAAATCTCGGTACATCAATTGTTGCTCATGTAACAAATAATTTAGTGTCTTATCTCGTGACCGTGTTTGCGATGACTAGTCTATGATAAAAAAATTCACTTTCAATTCTACAACACTAAAAATTATCGCTATGATTTTGATATTAGTCGATCACATCGGTTATTTTTTCATTCCTGCAAACGGACCAACTGCAGAAATTTATCTTCTCTTAAGAGGAATAGGTCGCCTAGGATTTCCCCTCTATGCTTTCTTTATTGTTGAGGGCATCATTTATACAAAAGATGTTGGTCGCTACTTACTACGGTTACTCTATCTAACTCTTGCCATCACAATATTTCGACTTGTGGCAATTTTATCACCACTAGGAAATTATTTTTACATTGGTTCGGCTTATAATATCTTTTTAACTCTACTTACAGGAGCCGCTACTATAGCTTATTTTCATAAAAAATTATATAAGCACATCTATCTATTGCTACCAATTTTAGCAATGATTACAACAAATATTCTTAGTCTATTCGTGGATGGAAAATGGCAAATCGTTCTTGTTAATGAGTATCGTTTTTATGGAATTATGCTTATTCTTGGTTTTTATATTGCCCGTCTACTAACACCAAAAACAACGAGGATGATTGCCCAACAATACCAAGGTGGCTCTACGAGTATTATGAGTCCCGACTATCAGCAAAAAATTAACAACTACTTGAGTAGCATATCGCTTTTATTCGTCAATTTACTTTGGTATATTTTAAGCGTTACCTCAAGTCTCATTCCGTTTGATGCATTTCAAACGTATGCCATATTTACTGGAATACTCATTCTCGTATATAATGGTAACAAGGGCTATCAACCCATATGGTTTCGCTGGGTATACTATTTGTATTATCCCGTACATTTAGCACTACTTGCGGTAATTAGCTTACTAATATCTTAATCATGGAGGAGAGAAATTATGATTACTCATTTAGAAAACGAAGCTCAATTTGATGAATTTGTCAGTGAAGGTACTACTTTAATCGATTTTTACGCCGACTGGTGCGGTCCTTGCCGCATGCTTAGTCCGGTTATTGAAGAGGTCAGTAAAGAGGTACCAGACCTAAAAGTGTTGAAGGT
>CAYWQC010000127.1:0-1774 GCA_964460405.1 uncultured Staphylococcaceae bacterium
CTCATCCCTGTCTGCGTTAATAGGTCACCATGGACAATTTTAAAGCGATACACTACATTATCAAACATTTTTGGTAAAAGACCAGCAAGGACCGTTTTATCACTCATGCCCTCGACAATGACAATAACAACCCGCTTAGTCTTCATCTTCTTCTCCAGCGAGTCTAAATGCCCGTGATATTTCAAAGGGGTCAGTTTTAACGGCGACGTCTTGAGAAAACCCACCGAGTTCAATACTACGAATATAAACATCCCGAAGATTAAGTCTTGGTGAGCGTGGCGTGAGGGTGAGATAACGCTTATCCTTGTCAGCGGTAGTAAAGACGACTTGATAAGGGTTTAAAATTTCTAAGGGGCGAAGATTATGACTCGTAAAGAGCAGTTGACCCCGTCCTTCTTCTTTTAAAACAAGTAAGATTTCACCGAGTAAATATTCAAAGATACCACTGTCAATTTCATCAATCACCACAAGCACATCATCGGCGTTATACATTGAAATCAAAGCACCTAACACTAATACCAGTTTTTTAACACCAACAGATTCGTGTTTAAGAGGTAAAGTTAACTTATCACGAATAGAAAAGAGTTCAACATCAAACAACTGATGCTTGAGCGCTCTTGTTTTTAAGGAAATGTTAACGCCGGGAACAAGCCGATCAAGGAGCGTTGATATCTTCCAAACAATCTTTTCTAACAAGGCTAATTGTTGTTGGTTGAGGCGGTTTTTCCCGTATTTGAGTGTCATCTTCATCGCCTTATCCCCATTAAGGGCAGCATAGTAGACAAGCGGAAACTCATCCTTAAAGCGAAACTCACGACTCGAGAAATGATTGACGATTAAAATCTTATCATAAGCGTAATGAAAAAGTAGCGCCATTATTTGTTTAAGATCATCAGGATATAAAGAGAGCGCCTCTTGACTAAAAAGCGGCGAATGAAAGTGACTGGTCTTGAAGGGAAGTGTGTGTTCTTGTTCCCGAAAAGATAGCCGGCAGTGATTGTGATTAGCTTCACTACTTAAAAAAGGTGAAAACGACTGAGATTCTTCATGTTTAATCGCGAGCTCTTCTTTGGTGATGACGAGACGTTTGGCCCCTTCGCGGAAGAGATGGACTTGATAACTTAACTGTGAGACGTGTAGAGGGTCAATGAGTATGAAAGTATAAACAATCTTGGCTTGCTTGGCCGTCAAATTCACTAGATAAACACTACTAACATCAAGTTGTTGACCACTCATTAACTGTTTTAAAAGCGCAACACTATCTAAAAGGGCCGTTTTACCGGAACCATTTTGGCCAAAAACCCCAATGATGCCCGCTCCTGAGGTTGAGACAAGATTGCCATCCTTAAAGGTGACCTGTCCATATTCAACATTTTTAATCCCCTGTATGTCTATGCTATGTAGCCTTATTTTTGTGCTCGTGTTCATATGTTTAGTGTAAACGAAAGTGGGATGTTTATCTACTCTTTGTGGCGTTTAGGGAAGTAAACGATCGTTAGTGATTGTCAAAGCATTCAGTAAAATGTCCGCTAAGCCAAAACGACATAATTTAAGTGACTATTACGTATGATATAACAACATACTGTTCAAAAACCATAGCAACAACTTTTAGATTTGTCTATTTGCTATCATTTACCTTTTAATCTTTTATTTTGATTTTTCATCTTCCATAAAGCCATTAGATGCTCTTTTAATCTATCTACTATTGCTTGATCAAATAGTAGCTCTGGATGAAAGACACCTACATTAAAGGGATCAATGTTTTTTTCAGTTT
>CAYWQC010000128.1:0-1649 GCA_964460405.1 uncultured Staphylococcaceae bacterium
TATGCCCTTACTCGGGTCAAAGGCAAATTCGGCGCAACATTCCTTCACCGGAACATACAGCTCAGGGGTTATTGTGAGCGATGAAGATTCGCCTGTGATTGTCAGTCATGAGGACCTGCATTTTAACATCACAAGCTTTCCAAATATGTACGATGACAATGCTAACTATGACAACTACGTAAGGGCGACATATACCTTTGAAAATCCCAGTGATTTTAATGTAAACGCCCGACTCGTTTTCCCCTTTGGTAAGCAACCCCACTATATTAGCGATGAAGATTATGCACAAGCAAGCACTCATTATGAAGTGAAAATCAATGATGCACCAGTGGCGTCAACGATTAGACATACTTATTCCGATACGAGTGAATTTGATATTGACATTGATTTAGCACGTCTCAAGGACAGTGTACAAGCCGATGATTTTTTCAATAATGAGCTTGAGATTCATCGTTATTCCTTAATGATTACGACGACTGATTCTGATTATGATGGTCAGTCAAGGTTTTATGCCAAAGTTAGAATTCCTCATGCAATTGAAGGCATGATCTTGTTTTCGGGTTATTCAAGTTATCAGAGTGGTGTCAATAGTGATACGATCGGCATGTATGTATCAAATTATGAAAACATTATTATTTATACACTTGGTGATAGCTTTACTAGTATTGATGAGGCCTTCACGCTATATTCAAATTATAATCAAGACGAGACGTATACTGGTGGCGCCACACTCATGAATCAAACGTCTGTTGATTTAGAGGATTTATTGTTGACTTATTATGAGGCAGGAATTGTCAGTGAAGTAGATTATAAAAATGCAGTCATTGATTATCTAAACCTAACGATAACTAGACACAACAATCGTTTCAACCCTATTAGCGCACTAAATGTAAATGATAGATTACTTTGTTGGTATGATTATGAGATGGCTATTGCCGCAGGTCAAACAATGATCAATGAAGTTCAAGCCCCCTTGTTCCCCCATGTACGTACGGACTATGAACCACCGATTTATAATTTTGAGTATTTGTTGACTCCAGCGTCAACTTGGGCGGACTTTTCTAATCTCGATATTAGTATTACGACACCCTTTTATATGACTTACGCTAATATTCAAGGTTTTACTCAAACCACAACAGGTTATGAACTTAGCCTTGATGAACTACCGACAGAAGATTTAAAATTTCAATTGTCTACAGGGTCAAATCCCGAATATCGTAAGGTTGGTCTGATTGGTGTTATTGCCATTTTAGCGGGGATTGGTGCTGTTGTCGGTCTTTATGTAGGGGGCATTTATCTATTGGGTGGGATTGCCCTTCTCATCTACTTTATCGTGAGGGCAAACCGCAAAAAGCTCCAATAAAGGACATGCATCAAGGCTTATATTATTTTATTTATATTGTGATATCTGGCGTCTTTATCGTCACGCTTTTTGCGTTGGCCTTACTGTTAGATTTTAAAACAGACTGCCCGCGTTATATCACGCGTAAGGTCATTCATATTCTCTCTTGTCATTTTTATTTTATTCCTTTTGTTATGGTTTCTCGTCCTGAGGATATTCTTGTCGCCATCATTCCTCCCCTCATTTTTTTACTCCTAAATTTTTTATCATATCGCTATAAAATTGTTAGTGCGATTGAAAGAGATGA
>CAYWQC010000129.1:0-1513 GCA_964460405.1 uncultured Staphylococcaceae bacterium
TAACTTCATGACAAAACTTATTGCCACAGACCTTGACGGAACCTTTTTTTACCCTAAACGTAAAATTGGGATGATTCCTCGTCGCTCCTTAAAATTTGTCCGCCAATTTATTGCTGATGGTGGGAAAATTTTATTAGTGACCGGTCGGTCACATTTCTTTACGATTCACGTCGAAGAAAAGGTCGGTGCCAATCTTGATGTGATTGGCATGAATGGCGCTTATATGCTTATTGATGGTGAAGTTTATGAAGAACATTTTCTTTCGTCAATCGTTACCTCACTCGTAGACGATGTCAATGACAAATTTAAGGTCAAAGGCATGATGTTACTTTCAAAACGCTATCCCTTGTTGATTGATGGTCCAGATATGACAATGTTTCGTAAATATTTCTATCGTTTCTATTATTGGTCCCAAGGTGTATATGCTGAAGATTATCTTGTCTCACACTCCTTGTTTCAAAATGAGTTAAGGGGCAACAACGTCTATAAGATTATGTTTTATTTTGGCCTTACAAAAAAAGGTAATGACCGCGCTAGTGAAGTTAATAAATATATCCGTGCCCACTATGGTGACTCGCTTGAAGCATCATGGACCGGAGGCTTCATCGAGATTACCCCGAAAGGGACTAACAAAGCAAATGGCATCAAAAAATATCTTAAACTAAAGGGTATCAATGAAGATGAAGTCGTTGTTGTCGGTGATTCTGGCAACGATATTTCAATGTTCAACGCCTTTTATGAACGATCATTTTGTATGGGCCACGCCAGTAAGAAGGTGAAAAAATATGCCAAACATATCATTCGCCGTTTTCACGATCTTCAAGCATATTTATAACAGGAGGACAATATGAATCAAACATCTTATTTTTTATTCGGAATTTTTCAGTTAAACCTACTCTTACGTGACTCTATGGAATATATGGTACCTAATCGGACTTTTAATGCTGATATGTATCAAAAACGTAAAGAGGGCTTTATCGCACTCACTCACGAGAACGCCCCTTTTGGTCGCTTTCTTGCTATGAACCAAGAAAAAGCGCCAAAAATCAGAGAGTCTTTCACAAATTTTGTTGATCAAGTGTTTGGCGATAACGCGAATATAGTTAGACGCATTGACGAGAGTATTGAGGTCGATAAAGCACTCCATCTTCAATTTTATGAGATGACTGCGGGTCTTTTCCAAACGGTAGAAGATATCTTATATGGCTATCTCAATCATGCCAAAAAGGAAAACCAATTTGAAGAAGGTATTGCTAAGGCTATCTACACTAATGAGGTTTACTTTCGCTCACTATCCTATTTTGCCATCACTCTAGACATTGTTGAAAAATTCAATGAATTTCAAACAGCCTTCAAGGAATCTAATGGGAAAGCTTCACCTGCTTCCAATTTTATTAATGAAGAAATTGGTAAGTTAGTAGGGATTCTCGGTTTCCATAAAAAACATTCAAAAGTTAAAGACGTTTCCTATCATGAAATGGTTGATAAAGTTAACGCTTTACTCGAAACCATA